>NZ_JBJQLL010000032.1:0-37210 GCF_046486405.1 Escherichia sp. WS338
ATACTCCTCCGGCAGAAGCAGAAAAAGCTTATTATGCTTCCATCGGAAACGATGATCTGGCAGCCTGAGTTCACAGATAAAACACTCTCCAGGAAACCCGGGGCGGTTCAGTTCAAAGTTTACGGACAAGAAATTCATATTCTTCTTTATCAATAAGCCCTTTATCGAAAAATTTCTTTAATTCAGAATAGCGTCGACCGACAGTATCAATTGCGGCACCAACTGGATCAATAGCTGCTTTTAATTTTGCGAGCGCGTTCTTCTCATCTTCTGTTGCCTTAGTCACTTTCCCTGCGCTATTTGCAGCAGTTTCCCCAGCCTGCGTCATTTTGACTAATGAGGAGGTCAGATTGTCAGCATTATTTTTCGCTCCAGTGCTATCAATAATTATTGCGAGACGCGAGGTTTGCTCTGCCATTTATTAAAACTCCTGACAACAAAAAACCCACCGCGAAGTGGGTTTCAGGCGACATAATAGTAGATATAGCGATTACGAGGCCACGCAATGCTTTTCTCCAGGAGCATCATCGATTTAATTAAAGACACCATCACATCTCTGTAACAGAGTGTACGTAATTAACAACTACACACACTGCTCCTGAAAATACTGGTCATCCAGTGCAAAGATCACTGCTTCAAATTCATCGCGCTCAATCAATACCGGATGAGTGGCTAAATATTCATTTATCTCTGTCAGAGATAAAGGCAAAGGCACCCCAGCCATTCCAGCATAACGTCGGGCACGGGATATTACCGAATAGGCGTACAACAACTCCTTAAGCACCGGGTCTATTTCTGGTTCCGGTATCGGTGGCAACCTGAGTTTTTCTCGCTTCCATCTTGCCTTTTCCCCCCTTTCTCCCCCGAACTCCGATAACCACCGCTGGGCAGCTATGGCTTTTTTATCGTATCCTGCTTCTGCTGCTCTTTACCCTGGGCGATGCTGGCTGCTTCTGCAAGGATCTGCCAGTACAACTCTGGATTCTGCTTAAGCAGCGCGATCCCTCGTTCTGCCGTATATTCCAGTGCAACCTCAACACCATTAACCAGTTCACCAACCCCTTTCCAGTCTTTCAGCAGATAACGAGCGGCATTATCAATGAGTAAATCATCAACAGAATCCACCTCGGAAACCTTTGAAATATCAAACTCCTTCGTTCCGACGTGCAAACTGGCATCCATTTTCTCAATGTGGCGACGGATTAATGCATTACGGGAGCGATACTGATCGTTATCGCTGCTTGCCACCAACAGTTTTAACCCGTCTACAGGTTTTAAGTCCTTCATTGGCGTAAACCAGCGTTCTCCACCAATGATAATTTTCTGATTAAGAATAAACATCCATAACCTCATTCAATGCGTCCCCCTGTAGGGCAGTACCACAGGAGGAATAACGGAAAATCAACTAATCGCCTCAGCACTGGCTTTTGCGATCACGGCAGCCGGGGAATTTTTTTTTCTGGTTATCGTAGGTGCTTCATCTGCTGCGGTAATGCTCAATTGAACCTGGATAATGTCGCTATTACCCCCATCAGGCCATTCACCTGACACCTGAACCTTCGGGAAACTGAAAGTGTATGCCCCCTCTCCATTCGAAAGCGTGAAGCTGAACGGAACTGTTTCTCCAGTCAGTGTTTTACTCCAGATTTCCCACGCGGCTTTAGACCATGAAAGCGTCACCGTACCGGACGGTGTAAAAGTAGTCGGAATATTTGCTCCTGCATAAGGCGAGCCAGTCCCGATACAACGCTGTGTCTGGAGTTTGTTATCGAACTGAATATCAAAACTGTCGATACAAAAACCGTTACCTCCGGCAACACCATTCAGGCTTACTGCTGAAACCTCCTTAAACGAATAACGTAGCTTTCCTGCACTATCCACAGGTTCGCCTTTGATAAAATTCGTATCATCGGCCTTTGATTCCCAGTCCAGTCCGGCAAAGGTTACGGTCGCTGTAATATCGCCGTCGTTAGGGATCTGCATTTTCCATGAGCCAACCTGCGCTCCTCTGACGACAGAGGCAATTCCGACATCGGACGCATAGGTCGCCAGAGAAAATGTTATTCGCTCATTCCCCATTGTCAGAGAATCGCCTGACCATTCCGCGCCGAAACAGGATGCAAGAAAATCATCATGTTGACCCCAGCGAAATTTGGTACCAACATCACCGCCGACATCCACAGTGCCAGGCGTCGCCCCCTGAGCCATCCGGGAGCCACCAATCTCATTATTTTCGCCTTTATTCTGGGTGGGTTTTACTCCCCAGCTTGTGCGTTTTAATAAACTCCAGTCACCACTTGCTGGCGTAGTGCCTGCAACCGTCTCCCGGATAAATGCCGAGATAACCTTTGCACCTGAACTCACAGGAGCCTCCTATGTCATTAATTGCGCTAGAGCGCGCGATATGGAATTTGAAGATTAAGCTGGAACCAGCCATTCTTTTCGCCAACGGCTATTGAGGAAACAGCCTGGTAACTGAGACGATCGTCATCCTGAAACTCAAACAGTTCCCGCAATTTATCGGCTGTCTCAGTAATGAGTTTTGAACCAGAACCTGCGGGGACAAATAACTGAATAATGATTATCCCCGTGCGATAAACAATCGGCCCCGCGCCAATTTCATTAACTCCAGCCTGCCCGGGAATATTACTTAACCGCGCCCAGATTAACTTACCGGAAGGATCGAACGTTGGCGCGTTCGGATACAATACGTCTTTTCCATCAATAATCGTCTGTGCCGTCATTCTGGAAATAACCGTATTTCTGATTTCAGTAAACGTCATTTGTAAGCCTGTAAAACACCATGAAAAGCGTTGGCATACACGCCAGTTGGCGCTTGTTGTGAATGACCGTTTTCAAGAGCCTCTGCATAAGGAAGGTTATTCTGGATATAAATAACTCCGTAATTTGCAGCTTTCGAAATAACCCCGATCCCACGCTGAACAGCAATCGTACCGTTCGGATCCACGTTATCAGATATACCAAAATCGGGATGCTGTAACGACACCAGGTTGTTATTTCTGAAACGTCCGGTATCAACCGGAGCAGCAATATCAATAGCAGTAAGAATCTGAATAGCGATGTAGCGAATCTTCAGCCCTACATCTTCCTCAATCATCCCGGCAAATATTGACGGTTCTATATCCCATGCCTTTGCCATTTACGCTCTCCTTAACTGGATAGAGTAAACTGATGCGGAAGGATCTACACTTGCTGTAATTACCTCGTATCGTTGTAACTGCCTTGATACAGGATCATAAATCTCAATAATATGGTCGACAGCTGGTTTATCCGTAACCTCGCATACCAGAGCGGTTAATTTAAGGTCACCATGCAAAATATTAATCCCATCAATTCTGCCCAGCTTATAACGTGTCAACACGCCTCGCCCGGTATAGATTGCGGTGGATTCGCCGCCAGTTTCCGTCACAGGATCCCAGTGCCGGTGCGTAACGTAAGAACCAGAAAAATCACTCACGGCGTCCGCTAAATCCTCATCAAAAGCAGCGGCAACCTCTGACTGAATCTCTTCACGAAGCCCCATTATCCCCCCCTCACAACCCTGACTTGTGAGCGACTAAGTCCGTACGGTTTCAGCAGTGCTATCGCAAGCTGTAAATCGGGTTCAAGCAATGCAGTGCTGTTTGCTGGCAACTCAGAAAATGATTTCGATACACTGACCCCGTCAGCCGACACGGCTTTACTGATAACAACGCCAGAATCATTTTTCTGCTGAAACAACTTACCGAATGAGGCAATTCTGGCTGCATATGCTCCCGCAAGTTTTACCTCTTCCGGAATACGGGATGGGTTAATTTTCAGGTTGAAGCCATTAAGCCAGGCATTAGCCATTAAAACAGCTTTATTTTTAGCGTTCTCACTCGTCCAGGCGTTCCCAAACGCATTATCAACGTCATCACAGGTCACGTAAGTGATCATGTGTTACTCCTGAGTTTTCCAGCCCATAGCCTTCCAGTTGTCAACTTCATCAGGATGAACATTAGCGATAGTTGGTGCGCCGGGAAACATCTGATAATCGGTCACCATAACCACTAACTCAATTTGCGTTTTTTGTGCGGCTTCACGCTGTGCTCTTTGCTCTTTAGTTAATCCGGCCATATGCCCCCCATTAAAAATGGGGCCGAAGCCCCGTTTGAATGTTTAACCAAGAATCAGACAACCATGTGCCGGCTTCACTGATGAAACACCCCATGCCAGTCCAACTTCATAGCGCACCTGGCGATACTGACGATACAGTGCAATCTGGAACGTAATCCCTGAAATCGGGTCCGTAACATTCATTACATCATCAGCATTATCGCCACCTTCCGGCATTGCCGGAGTACGGGATGCCAGCAGAAACGCGTTGCGATCAAACGCCATATTTGCCGTAAAGGCCCCAACAACTGTGATGGCAGTATCATCGGCCAGATCCTGACGCAGTCCGGGCGCTGCAAGAGTAATCAGATTGCTGGTCGCTGCTGCCACAACATACTGATTCGGATCACCAGCGAACGTAACAATCTGACCTGCAGAAATACTCCCCGAACCAGTATCAATGGAAATAAGAACATCGCCTTCTTTTTTCTCTCCATTCACGAGATAACCAGTTGCAGCAACCTTTGGCGCTCGTTTCACACCTGCCGAACTGTGAATATTGAATCCCTCCAGACGCCCCAACACGCCCTCACGCAGTAGCTGTTCAGTGCCGGATTCATTCACTTTAAACAATACAGACTGTTTTCCGCGCAAATTAGCAATGGCAGTGGAGCCAAGCACCATCTGCAGATCGGTTGTCGGTGCGCCGTTATCCTCCAGAACCTGACGAGCCAGAGCAGCATCAGAAAGATCATCTTTAACACCAAACGGCGTTGTCCCTGCGGTTCCCACGGCGCGGGAAGCACCGAAATACAACGCACCAAGATCAGCCTCAACCTCGTTTGCAAGGGCGCGAAAAGCCTGCTTGAACTGATCAGCCAGAATGGTGTTGTAAGTCCCTGAAGGGCCAAGAGCCAGTTGTTCTTCACCATTCCATTTAACCGGTGCCATTTTGGATTTAGTAATTTTTACATCAACAGTGCCAATATTTTGATCGCCGGTATTCGGAGCTGACGGCCCCGGTACGATATCTTCGGTTTTCGCCTCAGGCGCAACTGGCGCGGTTACCGTCTGATCTTTTGCTGCGGCGTCAGCTTTTGCGTTTTTTGCTACCGCAGGGATAAAACCTACCTGCTCACGGGATACAACATCCAGGGCGGTATAAATAGTCGGGATCAACCCGGTCAGGGTATTTCCAGCCATAATTAAATATTCCTTAAAAATTTGCGTAATTGTGAATAGATGGAGTAATGAGCTATCCAGCCCTGACACCAGCTCCCATCCGGAAGCTGACAAATGTGTTAATCAACGATTGTGATACCGTCTTTCAATGCGTTTTGCTTACCTGCAACATCCAGTGCATCAAAAGCAGAGCGTTTCATCGTTTTCTGACCAATATCATGCTGTGTCGGACGGGAGCCGCCGCCATTGTTGCCACTGGCTTTCAGGATGTAGTCTTTCTGAGGGTAATTTTCGACAAGGAACTCCAGCGCCTCATCAAACTGCGCCAGTTCGCCAGGCTTCGCGCGGGAATAAATTTTGTTGCCGGAAGCGTCATAAGCAACGATCCTCCCTTCTTCCACTTTGAATGCCTGCCCGAAGCGGGCTTGTAATAAATCTGCCGGGATCGCAATTTTATCGGCAATATATTTTGAACCCGCAAAACTACCGCCAATCATAGAATCGTAAAGCTGCTTCTCCAGCATCTGAGAGCGTTGCTTTTCTTCATCTAATTGCTGCTGAAAATTTTTCGTAATTTCTGCCTTAACCTGGTCAACCTGTCCCGCATCGAGCAGCTTTTTCTGGTCGATTTTTGACAGCATTTCCAGTGCCTCGATCGCCTTCTTCGGGTCTTCGATAGCGGCAAACTTAGCCAGTTTTTCCTCTGCAGCTTCTTTAGCCAGGCGATGATTTTTTGCCTCGCCATTAAGCTCTGTAATTTTTTTTGTCGCCAGCGGTGCATCGAAGCCAATTTCTTTACCATCGTCGTGCACATAAACTGGCAGGCCAGCAGTATCAATTTCTGCGTATTGTTTTCCGTTAATCTCGACCGTTTTCAGTTTCATATTAGTACCTGGTTTAAGTCTTCCGACAGTTACGCTGCTCACCATCCGGATCGCAGCAATAAAAAAGGCCACCCGAAGGTAGCCTGTTGTAATAAATGATTTATTTAAATCCCTGCTTTTCTGAATACCTGTGCATCACGCTCACGGAGCTGCTTCAGCGTCAGCCATTCGCCTTTATCGGTGTAAAATTCATCTGGCGACATACCACCATCCCGAATCAGCTTTGCTCGGGTTTCCCCCACAATCTGTTTTTGTCTGGTGTAAGGCTGACGCAAAAACCATTCCCTGTAGGTTGTATCTCCGGCCACCACGCCATCCATGCTGGCCCGCTCAGCCGGGGAAATATCGCGAACATCAATACCCAGTTCCTTCGCTGATTTCAGAATGAACGTTTCCGTTGAGCGGCAGCAGAAATGAATTTTTCCCGGCCCCTGCAAATAAGGCACGCTGTGACCTACAGGTTTATTATTCAGCGTATATTTGAGGCGATCCCTGATTCGACATTGTGGCGTAGTACGATTATCAAGCGTTGATAACCATTGCTTACCCTTAATCAAATCATTATTCGCGCTGGCAAAACTCTCACGGGCAGTAGCAGCAAGATGTCCAACCGCTGTTTTTGCAATGCTGGCCGCATTAGCCCGGCTCATCTGCAATGCACCATCCTGAAATCCCTTACTGACATGTCCCCGAATTTTTCTTGCGATCTGCTCATTGGTATCCCCCAGCAAAAAACCCTGACGCACTGTATTTGTTATGCGTCTGAGCCGATCCGCCTCAAGATCTGAGGCCCACTCACTGAGCAGTCGTCCCTGGAATGGTCGCGCCATTGCAGCGGCATAAAGTGCATCAGGAGAGATACCAACCAGAGGGTGAACATCAGCAACAAAATCAGGTAGCATAGAATCAAACAGACTTAACTGATAACCAGCCTCATAAATTGCCAGCTCGTTCAGCTCTCCGGAGAGACTGGTAAACATGCTGTTAATAGCAGTGCGGTTAACCTTTCTGACGCTCGCCAGAAGTGACTCCAGGCGCTTAACGGTAAAATTACCTGGATCGAGGCTGTCCAGTGCTATCAGCAGGCGAGCAGTAAGTTCCGCATCGCTGTCATTCAGTATTTTCACCATTCTGGCAGCCACGCCAGTGCTATAGCGGGATATCCAGACTGCATGAGCAATTGATTCATCACGCAGCCGTTCATTCACGGTTTGCATCATTGATTTCCATCAGCATTACACTCTGATTTTTTAATTCATCGATCACTTCCTCTGGACGGGAATCCTGATCGATAAATTTCAACGCCTGCAACACCCGAACCGCATCAATCTGACGTATATCACCGCCCTGACGCAATGACTGAACAGCCAGCGCGGAGGATGAGTCAAACACCTGGGCAGATACATCCAGTTCAGTGCGCACATCCACATTGCCACCGCAACTCTCTCCGATCCATTCCGCCATTATCTGGAGAATATTATCGAGGGCATCTTCGAGGGAGTTCGCCATTGTATAAAGCGGCGAGTTTTCCTGCATTCGCTCTTCATTAGTCTGATCAACAGATTTGGTGGATGTATTTTCAGCACGCAGAAGTTTAGCGCCGGCATGACGCATCTGATTTTCCAGCTTCTCAAGTGATGTTTCGCCAGATTCTATCGCTGCGCCACTATGTTCAACATATTCGAGGCCATTTTTTGTTCTGTCCTCAAAAATCGTAGCGGTGGATGCACCAACCGTCAGTTCTTCATTCCTGTCCAGCCCGTAGGCCACCAGCAATGGAACGCGGGTAACATGAAGAATATTGTCCTGCTCGCTCTGGCTTTGCCAGTGCTTGATATTCAGCAAGCCAAGATTAAGCAATGGCGGTGTACCACGCATAAATCCTGTTTTCTTCGTGTACAGTGTTACCAGAGGAATATCATCACGGCTGGTATTCCATGACTCATGAAGCGTCCAGACAGATTCGCCATTAGTGCCTTCGCTACGTCGATAAATTTCAACTCGACGGGGCATAATATGGCGGATCTGCTCCACCTTCTTCTGCCCGAAATCATCACCATCAATAATGATGACCTCTTTTATACGCAAATCAGTGAGAACAACTTTCCCTTTTTCAACTTTCGATTTCCATCCAATAACCTGGCGTGGATTCAGCATCGTAACGTACGGACGACCACCGGTCGCGTTTTCATCGGCTTTTGTACGAATCTCTTTCATATCCGTTCGTGGATAGTCCACCAGCGCATGTGCCACACCATACTGAAATGCGAGGCTGAAAAATTGCTGCGCCCACACATCCAGTCGGCTCCCCTCCATGTCGATATTTTCTGCATATTCCCTGATTTTTGCCGGCGTTTCCTCACTCAATACTGTCGGCTCTGCAAATATGCGCCCAATATTTTGCTTGATGCTTTCTTCATACACAGGAAGTAGCGTAGCCACAGACAGGCGTTTTTTATAAGCGTCTTCATCTTCGTTAGGCCATTTTGGGAGATAATTTTCCCCCTGCCTGCGCATTTCAAGCGTACCGCCCATCAGTGCGTCGTTAATATCCCACGCCTCCAGCATATCGTTATAGTCGAGGTTGGGGGTTGATATATCAGCCATAATTAAATCCGAAGTGATGTGACTCTTCCGGTCGGTTTGACAATAGGGAATTGCTTAACGATGAAATAACCTCCGGCATCATTCGGGTGATCATTGCCAGATTTTTTATCAGGCTCCCCCTTCTCATCCCAGACCTGTTGCTCCAGAGATTCGGCATATAACGGGCAACGCTTCACATTAACTTTATAGCGACGCTCACCATTGGCATTGCAGAACATTGCATTCATTGAGTTAACGCGATCTTTTACTGGCGGGTTCGAGCTGTTCACCACAACGTTAAAACCAGCCTGCTTAAGCTGGGCTATATCCGTCGTACTTGCGTTACTTGATTTTCTGGAATCCCCGGAAGCATCTGGATAAATATAAATTTCCCTCACTTTCCGGTAATCATTCCCATCATACAGCCAGAAGCGTTCTTTAATGATGCGGATCATATCCGGCGTATCGTAGGCATTGATGATTTCAGTTACCGCACATGGAAGCCCCAAACGCAGCACATGGACGATTCCCGCCATCTTTCCAACGTTAAAATCCATCCCAATATAAATCGGCTCCCCTGGCTGCTCCACTTCTTCGCAATTATTCAGTTTCCGGTCAAACTGATGGTAAACAGTACCACTTGTCAGGTTAGTAAACTGTCCTCGAAGATAGGCTTTAATCAGCTCTGGAGGGTATGATTCAAGAAGCGAAGGAATGTAATCTGCTGGCAGGTTCTTTTCATTATCGAAAGTAGATGCCTGCACCAGACCATACAGTGAGGCCAGCTCTTTTTTTTCACGCACGGCTTTAACAAACTGCTCGTAGACAAATTTGAATCCTTCCGGCGTGGTTGTAACGTCAATACCGTTGCGAAGTCCATCAATCTTATAACGCATACGTGCAATTATCTTGCGCCACGCCGTTCTGGCTTTTTCCTTCGGCAAAATGTCCAGTTCATCCACCAACGCATTACCAATTTTGAAACCGACGATCGTTTGTGGCTTCTCCATCGATCTGCAGATAGTGGTTCCCCGATACTGGCGTCCGTAATAAAAGTGAACCTCTTTATTTCCCTCATTAATTTTTACGTTCAATCCCCAGTCAGCAGCAACTTCTTCCACTGTAGGGTAAAAAATATCGCGAATTTGGGGATACGTTGGCGCAAAATATCCCTGATTTATACCTGGATGCTCCCAAATCCCCTTGCATATGCCGCCACACCCAACCCATGTTTTGCCCGAGCCAAAACCAGCAATATAGGCTTTAAATTTATGGGGCATTGAAAGAAATCGCGCCTGAGGCACATTAAGCGTCGGAGAGATCATCTTCATCACTCCTTACTCTGGCATCAACCACATTAATATTGATCGCCACAGGCTGGGGATGTTCATTATCTTCCACCGTTTCGATCTCTTTGTGCAGCTTCTGGTTTTCCATTCTGCGCCGTTCAATTTCCAGTTCCTGTAGCCGTTTATCTGCACATAAAGCCCCGCCAGCAGAAAACAAACGCAACAATTCACGCCGGGCGGCAGCCTTATCCTCCAGCAGGATCTCAACGCCGAATTTTCCGAATTTTGCCCCTGCATATAATTGCCGCGCATCCCCATCAAGCAGAGTGGTATCAGCCATATAAAGCTGTCCCGTTCCCTCACCGCAGCACTTCGGGCAGTCCGGATTGGGTATGGCGTTATCAACAAAGCCGAGGCCTCCATATTCCGGTTCGGGTTTGCCATCTCTGGAAGCCTGCGCCGCTGCCTTGTCGAATTCTGCTATATCGCGCCACTGGTAGAGATGATTCTCGCCCCAGCAATAACGGCAGTTAACACGGCGAAATTGTGCAAGCTGATTGGGGTCGGCCAGGACAATAGCCATCAACTGACTCACTAGTAAATCCAGGTCTGCGGTATAGCGTTTCTGGTACTGATTGCGGAAGTAGCTGATAGCGCGAAAAACCCTGGCATTTCTAAGCATACGACTGGCGTTGCTGTTAGCTGTCGCACCTTGCCCCTCATAACCGGCTAGTCGGTACGCCTCTGTCGGCTTTTTACCCTGAGCAACAAGCATCGCAAACTTAGCCTGCTGGTCAGAAATGCCGAATTCATCGGGACAGAACGAAAATTCCTCCGCGTCGCCCTCATTCAGGCCCGCATCGAATACTGGCTTTTTTTCCTGAGATTTTTCGTTCCGCTTTTGTGCAGTCTGCGCAGATTTTTTCTGCGCACTTTTTTGCGCAGTTTTGCACATTTCTGTCTGCGCATTTTTCGGAGTTTTTTTGATGTAACGACGGGCTGTTGCGTAATTCAGTCCCCTTGCTTCACACCATGCCACCGGAGATATACCGGAGCGGGTGTATTCAGCAATATACTCCTGCTGCAACACCCCCCAGTCCGGTCTGCTCATCAGTTAGTCCTGATTTTTATCCACCCTGAGTAGTTCGCGCAGAGCAAAGGCATCCCCTTTTCTGGCAAGCTTAAACAATGCCGCTCGTAACTCGGCTTCACCTTTCGCTCTGCCCTTACGGATGGCCGCATAAAAATCTGTCATTGCTTCCCGATTTTCTTTCAGTCGGTTCAGATCAACATCCAGAACGTCAGCGATTTGTTGTGCAGTCATCCGGCACGCTGCCAGAGACTCGACTTTCGAATACGGAATCATTTGTCACCCCCATTGATATGCAGGGTGTCTTCTTCCTGTATTTTTCGTGAAGGATTTTTACTGCAGCGTTGTTCCAGGTGACCTGATGGTGAATGCGTTTATGGCTGGCACCCATCAGTGAGATTTTTACGCACGACGGCGCATACATGACGGAGTAAAAACTTTTAACGTAGGTTCCGGAATCCAGATACAGCTCGGTCATTCCGCCGCTGTTTTTCTGCGTCTGTTTCTGCCCTAACTGGACAGCACCGATCGTCATAAACAATTCACCACAGCGACCGAGATTCGTGTACGTATTCACATCCTCGTTAATGCGCCCCATGAATGAGAACGGTCGATCAACCGAACAGATAAAGCTGTTCATTGCCTTGCGTTTCACCCACGAAGCATGGCCGCCATTGTCACCAAGAAAATCCCCGCCCTGCGACATAGCGATGGAAAGAGCAGGTATTGATTCGTAGTACGCCAGCATTTCAGAAAGGATCGCATCCAGTTTCCTTATCGGAAAATAGGCCTGGTCATAGTTGCGATCCACCCGAAACTGGAACTCGTGATAATCATCATCGAGCTGAATGAAGTATTTACACCCGACCAGTTTTGCCAGGTCGAAACAGGCATTACGGGCGTAAAAAATTGAGCGGCGGTCACAGAAATTATCGGCTTCGTCAAAACGACTGGCGATATCGGCTTTGGAAAACACCAGCACCTGTTCACCAAATTCAGCCATGTACTGATTCCGTGTCTTATCTTCATCATCAACAACGATAAAAATTTTCCCGGTATAGCCAGCACGACGCAACGTCCGGTAAGTCAGAACTTTGTCCGGTCGCCCGTGAGTCAGAATAAAGGCGCAAAAATCATCACGCATATTCCTCCTCCTCACCACCATGCATGATCTCCACCATGCGCTGCGTCATCCGGACAAATCCATTTTCAATAGCCTGCTGATAATCAATGATCACCAGCGCCGACTCCTCGAAAAAACACTGAATTTCAGAGGGGGCGTGAGCGTAATAGTCCGCAATTCTGCTGAAATTAAACACCGTGTGACGTTCTGCCGCACACAGGAGGAATTTCTCAATATCAGGCTCAAGGGACGCCGAACGTATCCGGCTGATCAGCTCCTGAGTTTTCGTATCGTCGTACAGTTCACTGATATCCGGTTTACCGCCCGACGGCTCATAAACAGGCGTATCAATTTTCGTCGTATACGGCTCCTCCTCATTTCCTGTACCGGGCAAAACATCCGTCAACAGTTCATCAATTTCTGTCGGGATGAAGCCTGTCAGGGAGACATCAAAATCAGCATTGATTAGGTCCGACAGCTCCATCCGCAACAGATCTTCATCCCAGCCAGCATTCATCGGCAGGCGATTATCTGCCAGGCGGTACGCCTTTTTCTGCTCATCCGTCAGGCCAGACAGAACAATGACCGGAACAGAATCCATTTTGAGCATTTCAGCCGCCATAACACGACCGTGACCCGCAATAATTTCGCCCTTTTCGTCAATCAGCACCGGATTAGTCCAGCCGAATTGCTTAATACTTTCTACCAGTTGTGCCACCTGCTCAGGGCTGTGCGTCCTGGCGTTGTGCGCATACGGTGACAATTCTTGTAATGGGCGATAGACTATCTTTAATTTCTCGCTCATACAGCCTTGCTTTATGAATAAAACGCACCCCAGCAGCCAGTGCTACTGGGGACGGAGGGGTTGCTGGTAAAGTTAGGTATTGGATCAATGAGTGAGTCAACATAATATTAAACTCACAATTATAAATCAGCCATATATTAGGAGCGCCAAAAAAAACCTGAAAACAATATAATAACAGGATAAATTTCAAGGCGACCAAGAATCATAGCTATGCACATTAAACATTTTGCAATGTCATTAAGCACTCCGAATGACGATGCAGTAGCCCCAAAACCTAATCCCATATTATTAATACATGCAGCCACTGTTGCAAATGATGTAAGAAAATCATATCCCATACCATTTAACACCAGTATAAAAAACACCGTGAAGAGAGTATAAAGAAAAAAGAAACTCCATACAGACCTCATTACACGATCTGTAACTATCTTCCCTCCTACATTTACACTCAACAACGCTCTGGGATGAGAAAGCTGATTTATCTCGTGTTTGCTTTGTTTGAAAAGTATAAGAAATCGAAGTGACTTAATTCCACCACAAGTTGAACCTATACATCCCCCAAAGAAACTTGACAACAGCAAAAACACTATCGTGTGCGTGGGCCAACTTGCATAATCCTGCGTAGCTAAACCATTATCAGTGAGCATGGAGCTGGCAAGAAAAAACGAATGAATAAAACTTCCATGCAAGTCATACATACCTATATGCCAGACCTGGAAAGAGGTAACAATGATCACCCCTAAGGCTATTAACAGAAAGAAACGAAGTTCAATATCTCTGATTAAAGGTTTTATCGTTTTCCTGCTAATAACAATATACCAAAGAGTGAAGTTGAAAGCCGATAGCAGGGAAAAAGAACCAGCCACCAGCTCAACCAAATAGTTATTAAAATATCCGATACTCTCGCTATGAGTTGAGAAACCACCAAGCGAAACTGTGGAAATCCCGTGACAAATAGCATCAAACAAAGGCATTCCTGCAAGTCTATAACAGACAATACAAGCAATACCTAATAAAGAATAAGTTATCCACAGTGTCCGTGACGTATCGGCCAGGCGGGGAGTGAGTTTGTCATCCTTAAATGGCCCCGGCATTTCTGACTGATAAAGCTTTGCACCACCAATACCCAATAATGGCAATACAGCAACCGCCAGAACAATAACTCCTAAACCACCTATAAAATTTAACTGTGACCGATAGTACAAATATGCCCGAGGTAATGAACTAACATCATCAATTACAGTTGCTCCTGTTGTTGTTATTCCAGAAACCCCTTCAAACAGAGCATCAATGAACGTTAAATTAAGTTCTGAGTCAATCCATAAAGGGAATGCACTAATAACAGAAAACAAAATCCAAAACATTACAATTATAATAAACCCATCACGGGTACGTAATTGAATGCCAGATTTCTTAGTTGTATACCACGCTCCGCCACCAATGCAAAAAAATATAACGAAAGTTATAAAGAAAACGAACAGGCTTTTTTCTTTATAAAACAATGCTACAACCATTGGTGGCAACATTGAAAGACTATAGAGCCAAACCAGGAACCCACACATATGAGTAACAACTCTTACATGAGATGTATTCATATCTAAATATTCTTTCAATTATAACCACCTTGCTGCAATATTATGATTATACTGTATAAAATTTAACTCCTCTTAGATCTTACTTCACTGTTCCTTATGAAACAATCATCAAAATGAATCATATTGTAGTTAAGATTTTACTTTAAACACTGCTCGGTTATGTATTGCTGAGCACCTTCAAGTTGGGCCTGCATCATTACCAGTCGTTCCCGGAGGGTGAAATAATCCCGTTCAGCGGTGTCTGCCAGTCGGGGGGAGGCTGCATTATCCACGCCGGAGGCGGTGGTGGCTTCACGCACTGACTGACAGACTGCTTTGATGTGCAACCGACGACGACCAGCGGCAACATCATCACGCAGAGCATCATTTTCAGCTTTCGCATCAGCTAACTCCTTCGTGTATTTTGCATCGAGCGCAGCAACATCACGCTGACGCATCTGCATGTCAGTAATTGCCGCGTTCGCCAGCTTCAGTTCTCTGGCATTTTTGTCGCGCTGGGCTTTGTAGGTAATGGCGTTATCACGGTAATGATTAACAGCCCATGACAGGCAGACGATGATGCAGATAACCAGAGCGGAGATAATCGCGGTTACTCTGTTCATTGCTGACCCCACAAACAGATTTCACGCTCAATCTCACGACGAGTCATGAGACCTTTCCATTGCTTACCGCCAGCATATGTCCAGCGACGTAGCTGATCACATGCGCCTTTGATATCGCCCTGGTTTATTTTGCGAAGAAGCGTCGATGTTCTGAAATTGCCAGCACCCACGTTGTAAACGAATGAGTAAAGAGCGCCGCGCGTTGTTTCCGGTATATCGACTTTGATGTACGGGTTAATTTGTCTGGCGACAGTGGCAAGGTCTTTATTCAAGAGTGTTTTGCATTCTGCTTTGGTATACGTTTTACCGAGCATGATGTCTTTTCCTGTATGCCCGTGACATACAGTCCATACACCAACAATATCTTTGTATGGTATGTAGCTGACACCTTCCAGACCATCGTTACCACTTGGGCCAGTGATTAACACTGATGCTATAGCAATTGCTCCGCCACCAATAGCAGCAGCAACGACTTTTCGTAATGATGGAGGCATTATTCACCTCTCGCAGCCTTGCGCTTATCTTCTTTAATCTTGAAATAAAGGTTTGTCAGGTACGTCAGCAGGCCAAATACCAGACTACCCAGCACACCGATTGCAGCCCACTGTGACGGAGTTACTCTATCGAGCAACTGTAAAAACCAGTAGCCAGCACTGCCTGCGGAGGTGCCGTAGGCAATGCCTGTTGAAATTTTGTCCATGGATTTCATAGCCTCACCTCCGCACGGAACGGATGGCATAGTTATTATGTGTAGGCTTTCAGACACATCAATCAGAGCCTTAATTGATATATATGCTGGAGACGATGCAATATAAAAAGCTCGCCGTAGCGAGCTAATAAAATGTATTTCTCTGATATTATGTTTATTTGTATTAGCTCAGACTTGACATCACAGGTTTCGTATATAGAACATCATCAAATCTGTCAGTTTGCTATGAATGAGATATAGTAATTGAAGAGCTAACCTCGCATGTCAAAGCCAGATTTCTGAAAATCTCTGTAGACTTCCGGATTGTTGAAGGCCGGAAATTTGGCTTTATGAGCTGCGGACTTTATCGCTTCGCAATAGGCTTTATCACCGTTACTGGTAGATATTTTTAACGCCGTGCCATCCTGAGAGAATTCCATATGCAACCTGCATTTTTTCCCTTTCCAGTTATGCGGCTCATCAAGTTTGGCATTAATTGCAGCTCTGATTCCCCGCGCTTGCGCCCCCCATTCATCCTGATCATCCCAGCGTCCTGAACTGCAACTACCTGTAGCAGTAGTTTTGTGGCAATCTGAAGGGTGTAAAGGTGTGCATCCCGCAACAAAACCGACCCAAAAAGTCAACATAACGATTTTCTTTAATCCCACTTCTTGCTCCTCAATCCATTAAAATCTCAGCAATAGTAGTTGTTACGTCCGCCACTGGCTCAGAGCTGACTATCCGCTAAATTTAGCTCAGTGCCGTAGCTGTGTCAGAACAAACCTAAGCCGAAACCGTTTATTACAAAACAATAAATATCAGGGTTTAAAATCCAGCACCCCATTTTGAAATACTTTATATACTTCCGGCGAAGGGGGGGCAGGTATATCAGCATTCTTTATCGCATTCATCGCTTCACGACATAAATCGAGGTCTCCACTTTCTCTTTTAACCTCCAGTAGAAGGCCATTCGGGGCCATATGCATTCTCAGTGTACACTCTTTTCCTGAATACTTACTCGCATCCCCGAACTGTTTTTCGATGGCGCTCTTGATTTGATGGGCATACAGACGGATATCCTCACTAACATCAGAAGTACGTTCAGATGAACTCACATACTGTGTCTCTATTGCTTTATCGGAGTAATATGATGTACGGTCATGATAATTTGTCGATACAGCATCAGTGCACCCGATAATAATCCCACTAATAATCAACGTAAGAATTGATGCGCTACGAAAACCCATTTTTCCTCACATATGTCATATAGTAAAGGATTATATATACCGTTGTTTTGGACGCTCAAACAGCGAATCAGATCAAATAAAACGCACATTTGTTAACATTTACACAAAGTCTGCGTGGGATATTCTGAAAGAATATCCATAATGTGGAGAGAATCTATTGAAGTGCATGGTGCCGGGTGCCTCCCGGTGAACAAAATGTTCGTGATACCTGTCGGCGACAGAAAAGGTTAATGGTATCACCCCACCGCACAGGGGGATTCACCATGCAGGAGTTTTCTTAGCAAACTCACTGCGCGCCCGGCAACTCCCAACCACATAAAATGCGGAGTTTGTGG
Source organism: Escherichia sp. WS338 (assembly GCF_046486405.1). Classification (NCBI taxonomy): domain Bacteria; kingdom Pseudomonadati; phylum Pseudomonadota; class Gammaproteobacteria; order Enterobacterales; family Enterobacteriaceae; genus Escherichia; species Escherichia sp. WS338. Next base: position 17,525 of record NZ_JBJQLL010000032.1, read on the forward strand.
CATTTGTGCATATAACTCGCAGGAATTATCTTAAAAAACTGATGTCGATCCGGATTAAAAAGAAGCAGGTCATCATCAGATGACTGGAAAAAAGGAAAACAAAAAATACTCATCATACAGTTTTGATTGCAGGGATGAGCCTGCTATGCACAATATGCAGAATATAAGCAAGATAAAAATATGCAGGCATATTATTTCGGATTTTGTTATTAACACAACCTTTTTAATAATCATTTGGCATACAATAAACCAGCCCAAAAAGAACCGCCTAAACAGGCGGTTGGTCAATACAAAGGATGCTTCGTCTTTATTATAGTAATCTGAGGCGTCGGGTGTCTTGTATCAGACAACATATTGTCCCGCTAAACAGCGAATTACAAACCACCCGGCGATGATCTCTCATCTCATTTTATATGAGTTGACGACATCAGGATAACGCATCATCATCCCCTGCCAAGGAATATCAAAACTCCCGCCAGCAATGTGTTATCACAATATTGTAAAAAAAACACAGCACCGAAACTATAACTGGTCTCTGTTATAATTTGGGGTAGCGATAAAGGAGCTCAGGAGACCTTTCCCCACGAAAAAACGCCAGTGCTGCAAAACCAGAGCCTCATCCACGTCATCAGCCTGGAAGGCTGAGGTAATAGCCATTATACGATACCCGCATATGGTACCAACTATCGCGCTCGAACAAATAAACTACTGATTAGATTTCAAATCATGAGCCATACCGACTAAACCAGATCTACATTAGTTCTTCGTGTCAGCTCTAATCAAACAATAAAAGCCGCTCTCCCCGGAACTGGCACCGATACTAAAAAGGAAGAAAAGGCACTTCAATCGTAATAATCCGAAAGTGGTTCCAGTTAGGTTAACTTATTTCCTGAGTTACATTTTTTATTAAAACAAACCGTCCTGAATTCCATCCACCATTTATTTCTGTCATTACAACAGGATAAAGAGCCTTAACCAAGATTCAGGCCGTGAAAACTGATAATATGCTAAAATAATCATAACAAGCCGCAGGATAAACTAACAAGTCGTGTAAAAGATGTGTATTCTGCGCAAGTTACACGCCAATATGCGAATTCTCCACTTAAGCAAGCAGAAAGACCAGTTGCCCAACTAGCAGCATTCTCCCCTGCTTTCCTGACGTAAAAAAACCGCATTAAGCGGTTTTTTTACGATGTCCATGTCTGCAATCCGCCTCGCGATACAGCTTTGCGAAGCATAGCAAAATTGAAGCAGTTTATACGTAAGAAATCAAGCCATTTTCTCAGCAAATGATTCACGCATGGGAATATATAGGGCATACTCAGCAACAGCTAACCAATTAGCAATCCGTTTTTCGCATGTGCTAAAACACCACTCTGGGTGTGCATCATTTAGCAATTCAGCCATTTTACGCTTAGTCATCCCCCGCCCTTCATAGCGTTGCCGGAGAATGCAAATCAATCCTGGATGCTCTGCCAGCACCTCACTTATGACTCGATCAATACATAACGCCTCTGCATCAGTACAATGCGCCAGCCAGCTCTTTTGCTTGCCGTTGATCATCTCTCGCAAAAACGCTTCCAGCTCAGCTTTCTCTATTCCCGCTTTTTTCATTCTGCGCAGGGCTTCATTGATGGCTGTTTTCGTCAATTTTTTGGATGCCAACAACTGATTGAACATATTTCCTGACCTGCCACCGCCAATATACGACCAGCGCCCCCACATACGCAGTTTGCCCTGAATCCAGACACTTTCCAGCGTGGCGAGACGAAGGTGTTCTCCGCTTTTTCCTGTATTCGTTGGGTAAATCACAAATATCCCTCCTTTCTCCAGATTTCTTGTGTGCGAAAAACACCTTCTGCATGCATCAGGCGTAATTCTTCTTTGGTGTAATCGCTGGTTTTTACCCGCCCGTCGATTAGATCGTGGCATGAGCTACAGGCAATCGCCGCCTGCATATCGTGTGGTTTTGTCGCTGTTCCGCACGTTCCCGCCAGTCGGTAATGCGCCAGCACAGACGTTTCCGGATCGTGATTGCAGTAGCCAGGAATTCTGACGGTGCACATCTGCCCCCGCGCCGCTTTACGTAAATCCACCATTACGCAAACTCCAGCAGCTGCGCGGTCACATTTTCGACTTGTTCCGGAGAGGAAAATTTACGGAACAGAATCCAGTTCCACAGCACATTCAGAACAGATTTATAAACCTGCTGAAACTCGGTTTCGTCCATATTCGCAAAAGCGATGGATTTCGCCCGACGCCCATGGCTACCATCAGGATAAAGATGCTCGGTGTAAAATCCGGCCTGAATGGTTACCCACTCGCGGAAAGCCTCAAACGACTTTAGCAATGCCGTATCCCGGGTTCTGCGTGTCGCAACTGTATTCAGATATTGCTCTGCGGCTTCGCTCAGAGCTGGCGTATGTTCCCGGCCTACTGATTCACATAGGTAATCAACGAATCCTGAAACCAGCTTTCGTTCGCGAGGCGTGATCGCCCCACCGACCGGAGTCCAGTAATCGAATCCCAGTTGCAGGAGTTTGAAAAAACGCTTGTGGAATGCGTAGTTACGCACACGCTTAAAGTCTGCGTGTATCCACTCGCCTATTTTGATTTGATGCAAAAAATCGCAACTCTCCGGCGTCGCCGGGAGAAGTAGTCCAGAAGAGGTTTGTTTGACCAGTTGTATATGCGCCATTTCTCAATCTCTCGATGGCGCAGCGCAGCAGATGCCAGTTGTTCAGGCTGACGAATAAAGTATAAATAAACTGGCTATGGTGTAAAGCCCCACATAGCATGAACAAACACTACATATCAAATAGCTGGTACAAGGATAGAAATACGACACTTATTATTAAAAACGATTAGATAAATTACATTTTAATGTTATGCAAAAGTTCTTTTTTATCATAACATTTCAATAAAAGCATTACAGATGCAATCATCCCGTCATCATCAATTATTTAAGGTGGTTAAACATGGGAAATAACAAGTTCGCACATCTCGCTCCTTTTTTATCCGTAATCCTTTTCGCTTGTTGTTTTATATGGGCATTATTTTTATAAAGTAGCCACATGATAAGTTGTTGGAATCATATTTCCCACTCAAGTCATTAACATTTGATAAGATATATCTAAAAGGACGCCTTTACATTATTTATGCGTATATAATTTATTTATATACACAGTAAAGGTATCCTGGGAGAATATTTATCGTTAAAAAATACATCATAAATAATTAAGCTGAAATTCCAGAACACAACTAATACACACAATAAGGTTCAGTAACAGTAATCTATGTGGACTACATCGAGATTTTTTGATTAAACTTTAATAACTTATTCCTAACACACAGAATGCATAAACTAAAAGTAAAACAAATAGTTATACGAAAAACAACCATATTTATTCTATCTTCTCCTCTAATCAACATATCAATTATGTGTTTCATAACAACTTGACATAACCCTCCAAAAGATGGATTTATAATGCATGTTTTGGAGGAGGTGGTTATGACACACAAGAGAATTCCTAAAGATTGGGTAATCAAACGCTCAACTCCGTTCTTCACAAAAGAGAACGTACCTTCAGCGTTATTAACACATCATAATACAGCAGCAGGTGTTTTTGGGCAGTTGTGCGTAATGGAAGGCACTGTAACATATTATGGTTTTACTGATGAGAATGCTACTGAACCGGAGATAAAAGTAGTCATTAATGCTGGCGCTTTTGCAACAAGCCCACCACAATACTGGCACCGTGTTGAACTAAGCGATGATGCTCAGTTTAATATTAACTTTTGGGTCGCTCCAGACTTCTCGGGCGAAAAAGTCTATAGCACCAAAAAATAGATGATCATATTAAAAATGCTTTAACAGTCAGACCCGGCAGGGCTATCCCCGACGGGTCTCATTTTTGTAAATATATTGGTTCTACATTGACAGGAGACTTCAACCATAAGAAGTAATCTGAATACTTGAGCAATAAATTTACTTAAGATTAATGAGCGCACCTTGCCGGACAAAGATAAGCCAAGGTAACACCTTTTTTCTAGCCAGTATGTAATCAATCAGAAAGGTGATCCATAAGAGCAATAGCAAGACAATAAATTGCCATTACAGCCGCAATAGCCAGCGCGCATTTGAGAACCAGCACCACAACCTCCTGTATTGGACCTACACCAGCCCTGATAAATATGATGCTGTCTCGTCAGTGATTCAATACAACGAATGGGTATAACTTCTCAGATTTTTTCTGTGGAAATGGGACACAGCAACCAGTCACCACCAGCACTTCTTTAAATACGCCAAGTCCGACGCAAGCTAACCTTCCAGTCCGCTTTGAGCGAGGAACTGACGTTAACACCTGAATCAGGTTGCACCGTAGGCGTCACCCGGATTTAATAGTGAGACAATATTTGGCACTTTATCTTTTATGGTTTTCCTGTACATATCGTAAGGATATAGTCCATTAAACTTCATATTTTTCATACCCGACAATGACTCTGTAACCGCATGAACAGCAACAGGCGAAAACTTGAATTTTGTTTCATTAAATTCTATCAATTGGGCAGGGAATATTTCTTGGATGATATTCATTTCGGATGCGCCATATTTAAGCATAAGATGCTTTGAAATTCCTTGAGCGTTCATTAGCATCCTGATTTCAGGGCTGATAATGTCCTCTATAGTTGATGTTGTTTTGACAGCATCTTTTACCATGATAATTTCAGGGATATAATTTTTTTTAGTACCTGTGTATAATTGTTGCTTCAAGCTGATATCCACTATAGAGAATGGTGGAGCAAATACCCAAGCATGTCCAGCAGTAAATTCACCGTGATCTGATGACCAGAAGTATGTTGTTTTTTCATTAGACTTTTGGGGGAAATCAATTGTGCAAGAGCCTTTAATGCAAGCACACCAAATACCTTTAAGTTCCAGTATGCGAGCAAGAATTCCTGATATATCCACACAAGCACCTTGACGACCATTATCTAAAAGCTGCTTGCTTAATATCTTTGCCACATCAAAAATTATACTCTCTGCCTTTTCTATATAATCATTAGAGTATGGCTTTTCTGCAACAAATTTTGCAAACTTAATCAAGTAGCTTGGATCTCGTTGCTCTTCCTTAATAAAGTTTGGATGATCATAAAAATCTGGTTTATCTGTAGGAATTCCTTTTTTATGAAATTCCTTTACTAATTCGCTGAACATAGATATTTACTCTGACTCACCTAACGTCGCTAAGACGTGCAGGTTTATAGTGGAGGCGAAGCTGTAACGGACAAACTGTCGCCGTGATTGGCATTTTTATACCTCATTTACTTTAACTTGAATATTGAGCCCTGCACTTTGGACTGATTGTTGTTGGTCCGCTTGTGATAGGAATTCACAGTTACATGGGTTGTTGATTCGGTTGACAGTATAACCTTGCTTTTTACTGTAGTTTTCCACCCAATAAAGCACATGAGTAAACGCAGCTTTGGAATCCTGAAACTGCTGCTGAAAAGTAACCATTGATGCAAAAGGTGGATTAAATTCAGAGTCGTAAACAAACACCTCTGTAAAAAAGGGGGCAGCCCCTGTTGGAGAAATAATATGTAGCTTATAGATAACTTTTTTATCTGTGTGGAAATCAACTTCTTGGATTGGAACCATCTAGGTTCTCCTTTTGGGCATAATGTTCGAAGCAAAGACGAACAATTTGTTTGTAGTAATTAGGCTATGCAGTAGATGAATCTTTTGTATGGTACACATTTCCCTAGCCATAATAATGTTTTGGATTATAGGTAAATGTGACCTGTCCCTCATTATTAGATACATATCTCAACTAGCAATGTCGTGTTGTTGACCCTGCCTCCTCTGGCTAAGACAAGTCGCTGCACCAACTTCCGCTCGTAGCAAGGAGCGTGCAGAAATCAAGGTCACAAGGTCCGCTGTGTGTGAGGAGCGGAAGTTCGAAGTTGCGGTCTAAATTTCATAGATTACGCTAGTAGTTTCTTCATCTACAACGTTATAATATTCCCCTTAAGACAAGCATTAGGACGAATAAAGAATGAACCAGATGTACTGGCTTGCATATATGGATTTAATTAATCAAGGAAATTAATTGTTATGAGTGATCAATTTATTAGCAAAATTATTAAGGGTAAAATCAAATCACCAACACGTGCTGATTTTAATCTTGAGAAATGGAATGAGGGGTGGACTAAGGTTGAATTAAATTCTTCTGCGAGAGATAAAAAAGTCTATACAATGGGTATAATCATCTATAGTGTGCTGAAGGATATTAGAGAGGCGTTAGCAGATTTGTATAGACGGGCACCTAAAACAAACTATGAAAAACTAATGATCTCTTATATTGCAAGCTCCAATAGAACATCAGCCGTTGCTCTTAAACTTGCAAAAAAGACAACAACTACAAATGTTAATGGCATATTGCTTGAAGCAAATAAACTAGGGAATAAACAAAGCTTAGGAGAGATCGTTCATGGAGCTGTCGATGGCTTCCAGTTTGCCATAAGAGAATGCCTAAGAGGTATAGAAAAAAATAGTCAAATAATAATTTCCACTAATCCAATCGATGAATTGTCTTTCATCCAACAAGAAAGTTGGTTATCTCAGTTATATAATACTTACATCCATCTTTGGCAATGCGTTTTATGGAGTGATTATAATTTAATCGAAGTTGAGTCTGAACATAAAACATTCAAAATAGAGCAACCAAACACACCGTTTGAAATTGCATTTAATAACAGCAGTCAACGAAAAGAAAGACTTTCTGTCCAACGGACACTCATCGCATCCCAACCTGATATAGCTCAGTATTTTGATAGCGATAAATATATTTTTATTACTCGTGAGAATAAAAAAAGAGTGGCAAAGGTTGCATCTATTAGAAATGCAAAGAAAGAATTAATAACAATAAATGCACAATGGAGAGTGGAAGAAAAACATCTTGAAGACTATTTTCCCAAAGAATGGTTACGTTACGATTTTGGTAAAGGTTTTTGCTTGTTAGAAGTATTGAATGTAATGAGAGTATTGATGCTCATCGCAAATATTGAGACTGAAAAATATCCAGAAGATGATAGTGTATTTAATGTTAATAAATTAAGGGAGTTTTGCCCAACCGTTCAAACAAGTTCATTAGAACGCGCCTTGTGCGAAGCAACAGAAATGAGCGTGGTTAAAGTTACTAAAATTCTTGATTTTTTGACATTCAACTCCTCTCCAACTGGAGATATCTGGTGTCAACCTTTGATAAAATTAAAGAAAAATAAGTATGCATTATTGACTAGTGCATTAAACGCGCCGGTGATGTTTAGGCTTATTGAACGTTGGGCATGTCATTTTAATATTAATCTCGCTGGAAAAGGAACGACTTACGAAACAAAAGTTGTAGATAAAATAAACCGTGTTCTCGGAACCAATACTTTTATAACTGACTATGACAAAGCGGTATCTAAAAGAATCAAGATAAACTCCATTGAGGAAGAAATTGATTTATTATCAAGGATAGATGATATGATTTTGATTGGTGAAGCAAAGTCTATAGTTACGACTGATTCAGAAATATCTAAGTACCGGACATCTGAAATACTTCAGCATGCAGGAGAACAGGTTGTAAGGAAAACAGAATTTATAAAAAATAATATAGAGTTTATTTTTGAAAGGTTAGGTTGGAATTATGACAAAAATAAGAATTATAATTTTGCAGGATTTATAATTAACAGCAGCCAGATATTTGTTGGATATTCCTTTAATTCAATACCAGTGATTGATGAGAAAATACTTCTAGCCTACTTTGCCTCAAACGAGATAAATTTGCTAACCGTAATTTCACAAAATGGATTTAACCCTATTGCCTGGTACAGGCTATATAACAATATTGATGAATTAAAAGGCAACTTTAAAAAATATATAGCAAATCCACCACAACTGCATGCCAACACTAAGCGTTACGAGTATAATGAAATAAAATTTCCGCATATAAATAGTGAGTCTTATAAAATCTCTAAAAAATATCTTGTATTTAAACCAGGTGCTCTGCTTGCGCCCATGGAGCAGGAACATAGCTTCCCAGTAATCAAATCAGTAGATTACGATTCGGAGGTTATGACTATTAACATGAGTCTTTGATTTTAGTTATATTACTTTTTTGTATTGGCGATGTAATTAACAGCATGTTATCATCGCCATTTCTATCAGGAAAGCAATGACCGTTGTCGGCACAAAACTGACAACCATGCTAGCTCTACCCTGTGCCATGAAAATGTCAATTCACATATGAATTAATGGTCTTTAATCTCGTCACTACAATAAATACCGAACATCTCCCTGATAAAACGACAATATGCGCTTCATAACTTCTCTTTTACGGCACTCACTACAAATTATATTATGACGCCTGTCGTAACGACGTATTTCTCCGTCAGATAACGAGCAGATAAGGTCAGGAGCAACCATAACCGGTTCCTTCGACTTTGCCCTCGAGAGTTTTTTGCTGGCGTTTTGCTAGTCTTTACGTGCCTGCTCAGACGGGAATAACCCGTAGCCAGAGTTGTATACGTCACCACTCGAAACCAGCTCTTTGGCGAGAATACTTATCAGATATCTGGTTGCCCCTGTTTTAGCTTCCAGTTGTCGTAACGTCTCTCGCTCACTCTGGCGTACGAGATCAACAATCTGCCCTTTAATTTTTTCTCGCTCTTCCTGTGTTAATACTTTTGCCATAAGCCCTCCCCTAGAATCACTTTTCCGACACAATACGACTGGAGGAATCGACAATCTGACGGACAATATCATGGTGCTTGTTCAGCTCACGCAGCGCGGCGCAGACTCGCTCCCACTTCTGGACATGACTTTTCGCCCGACGCAGTTCGCGGTTTGCCATATGCAGCGATGGTAAAACCAGGTCATCTGCTCGCGTTTCAGTGAACGATGGCAGCGGCTGCACAATGTCCGCCACAGTTTCTGTTTTAATTTCTTCCTGTATTGCAGCCTCCTGTACTGGTAAAACAACACATGCAGGCTGAGGAAAGGCTTTACCATCAGTTTCCGCTACCGATGCAGCTTTCGGCTCTGCTGGTAAATTACCGCCCGGCATGCAGTAACGAAATTTACCGTTTTGATTTACGCGAATCAGGCGTCCTTTGCTGATTGCCATTGCCAGCGTTGAAGCAACTTTGCGGGATGTGGTACCGAACAGCGTAGCCAGTTCATCCGCCGTTTGTGGTCCGCGTTGTTCAATCGTCGCGGTTAAATCGCACTCTGAGATTTTCGCTACTGTTGCCGTGGCGATTTCTTCCGGCTGTTCTTCCGGCACTGGATGTTCCTGCTGAACGTTGTTATCGGCCACACGCCAGGTGTATACGCTTTTATCAACGAATCCAGCCTTTTTCAGTTCCCACAGCTCGTTCAGCACTTCTTCACGACTGATATCAAGTCGCGCAGCCAGTTCTACCGACGTGGCTTTTCCCATTGCTTTCAGTGCATCAAAAACGGTTTCCATTAAAATTTCCTCCCGGTAAAAATCACTTCGCAATTCCTGGCTGGACGACATTCGGACGCCAGCTCTCCCAGTTAAAATTCACCCATCGCCCGCCGTTCATGGTCATGCGATCCATAATCCGCTCGCCGAGCAATGTTTTCATGGCCTCATAGTTCAGGTTTGTCAGCATCCCCACGCTGCGCATCGACGCTGTCCGGCGATCAACAATCTGGTGCAGTACCACCTGCTCGTTTTTCGTCTCGCGCTGAATGCCAATTTCATCAAGAACCAGCAGATCCACTTCGCACAGTTCCCGCAAAAATTTTTCGCCTGACTGCCCATCGTCATAGCTGGCGTGCAGGGCACTCATAACATCAGCCACGGTAACCACAATCACTGTCTGACCGTCTTTCAGCAGGCGATTCCCGATCGCTGCCGCTAAGTGGTTCTTCCCGGTACCAGGTTTTCCGCTAAACGCGAAATTTGTGCATCCGGTAACCAGTTCATCAGCGATAGATTTCGCCTGGTTCAACGCGTATCGCTGACCGTCGTTCTGCACCTGGTAATTCGCAAACGAGCATTTGCGGTGCAATGGCTGGATGCCAGAGCGATTCAGAATTTTTTCCACCCGCAACTGACGATTCTGACGGTTGATCTCCTCACAACGTTTCTGGCCTTCGGAAAGTTGCCACTCGCGCCACTCCGCTACCGTTTTGAATGGGGCGGTTACATGTGGCGGGGCCAGTCTGCGGATACGTTCAAGAACGCCGCCTGCCGCAATATTTTTCATGGTCAGTTACCCCCTGAAGCCTGGCGGGATCGCACTATCCGGTAACGAGACGGTGTTAACCTGTCGGAGTAACGTCTCAGGTCGAACACCTTTTGGCGCGAACAAGCCCTGGTATTCATTGGTGATGCTGTGTCGAATCACCTGCTCAGGTGAAAAACCCTGCTGGCGGAATTTTTCCAGCTCCCGTATCGCCCCGTTAGCGCCCTGCTCCGTTCGAATCGGTTTACGCAATGCCTGGCGAAATTCAACCCACTCACGCCAGAGCGAGACAGAAATCCAGTTCGGCAAAGCAATATCCAGAGGGTCAAACTTTTTGACACCTCGATTCCCCCGGGGGGGATTTAGGGGGGGATCTGTTTTTAGATCTTTATCTGTATCTTTATTAGTTGCCTTTGTGTTGGCATCATGTTCAAACACCACTTCAACATCTGTTTGAACACCTGTTAAATTTCTCTCTTGTTTTGTTTGAACATCTGCTTCCTTTCTGCTTCTTCTGGCCTGAACAGATGCTTTTCCTGCGGCTGATTTTTTGGTTAATTTTTCCCTGACTGATGCCAGATCTTCCTCAATCCGAAGATGCACCCATTCCTCGCCGTTATCGCAAAAAAACTCCCGCAAGGATGGTTCAACATCAGCCCATCGCTCGTTAGTCAGACGGGCAATTTTTGCCAGCCTGTTTTTGGGTATTGGCTTTCCTGTTTGCCAGTAATTGAACATCAGCAACAAATACGCACCGTGCTCCTCTGCTGACAAATGCATGGTGTCAGCCAGATAATCAGCTATGTACAGTTGCATGTATGGTAATGCGGCCATAATTGCCCCGTATGATGCTGCCCGGTTGCTTAGAATAAGCACAAACAGCATGAAAACTTTTGCTTAATGAACAATGACAGAATCGTCGGAAGACCCGCCGCCGCTGAAATGCGCTTTCCGGTAAACGGCTTGGACTGCATCATCATGCGCATCAATTGCCGTACTTAACGCTTCCTGCGCCGCCAGTAATGCACGGCGCTCCAGGGTATCGAAGATGCAGAGTCGGTGACGCAGCTCGCGCGGAAGGATTGCCAGAATTGCTGGGATCAGCTTCTGAATTTTTTCTCTTTGCGTTTTCGTTTCACCTTTCAACCAACGGTGATAGATATTCTGCTGATTGTTCCAGTCCTTGCCTGGAACCAGGGGCAATTCGCCGCCCCCCTGGCGCAGATATTCTTCAGTAATTGCATTGGCTACCCATGCCTGCCCTTTTTCGGCTGCCAGGGCAAACAACACTGATTCGATGTGCTCATGCTTGATTTTCATGAATCATTTGCCTCTTGATGTTTCAGGTATGATCAAATGAGGATTTGTTACTGTCATTTAGTTGCTTCACTGACATATTCTGCGAACAACATGCCGAACGTCGTAAATATGACCAGTCAATATCAGGACGAAGTTCTTCGCACAGAACCTCACCTCTTGTTGCACGTTCAATTGCTGGACATCTCTCGGCAGGCAATTGACGTACCCCTTTGATCCATTGATTTACGCTTGGAGGTGATACACCTAAAAGCCTAGCCATTGCTGATTGCCCACCGACAACAGCACAAGCTTGCTTGAATGAATAGTTCTCTTTTTTCATCGAATGAACTCCAAAAACACACAGAAATATTAGGCTACGCCTAACACAAATGTCAATAGGCTATGCCTAATGCGATAAGGGTAGGGATTGCCTAATGTAATGCGCATAGGAGAATATTAAGCAATGCTTAGTGGTAAAGACTTAGGCCGAGCGATAGAGCAGGCCATTAACAAAAAAATCGCATCGGGATCCGTCAAATCAAAGGCGGAGGTCGCACGCCACTTCAAAGTCCAACCACCATCAATTTATGACTGGATTAAGAAAGGCTCTATAAGTAAAGATAAACTTCCAGAATTATGGCGTTTCTTTTCTGATGTTGTTGGTCCAGAGCATTGGGGGCTTAACGAATACCCCATACCAACCCCCACCAATTCAGATACAAAAAGTGAACTTTTAGATATAAACAACCTTTATCAAGCAGCCTCTGATGAAATAAGAGCGATTGTAGCTTTCCTGTTATCTGGAAATGCTACAGAACCAGATTGGGTTGACCACGATGTTCGCGCCTACATAGCAGCGATGGAAATGAAAGTGGGTAAGTATCTGAAAGCTCTAGAATCTGAACGGAAAAGCCAGAACATCACAAAAACTGGAACTTAAACTTATATGGTCTGACGGAAAACTCCTGGATTCCGTTATTTAACCCCCCCCATCACTTTCTGCTGTCGCCATCACCTATTAGGTTACTCCCAAAACATTAGGCATAGCCTATTGACAATCAATTAGGCATTACCTATAGTTCCAGCATACCACCCACCCCGCCCCACAGAACGCCGGGCAATACTTCGAGTTACCAGGCAGTGGTAAGGGGTTAAGTAGCCAGCCCGAGGCGTATGAACATGACGGCAGGGTTCAGATTTTGCAGTGCAGCAGGTTTCAGTTCCGCCACCCGGCGTTAAGGGGAGAGATAAGATGGTGCATTACGAAGTAGTTCAGTATTTGATGGATTGTTGCGGTATCACTTACAACCAGGCTGTGCAGGCTTTACGCAGCAACGACTGGGATCTCTGGCAGGCAGAAGTCGCTATACGTAGCAACAAGATGTGAGATTCGCAAAATGCAAAAAATCGACCTCGGCAACAACGAATCCCTGGTGTGCGGCGTGTTCCCCAACCAGGATGGAACGTTCACTGCCATGACGTATACCAAAAGCAAAACATTTAAAACCGAAACTGGTGCGCGCCGATGGTTGGAGAAGCACACAGTAAGCTAACGATTAAAACGTCTACTCCTGCTGTTCCAGAATAACTTCATAAAATGGGAGTATTTTTCGGTGACGAGATAATAAGAACAGTTTGCGCTATCACTCTGATGTTGAATGATGCCCTTCCGTTCTAATTTTTTCATAACCGGGTTACGGCAAGGAGAAGTGATAATAAGATTTCCTGTTTTAAGGAAATCTTTAAATACAGCGATTTCTTTCTCAGATAAACGAAGCAATACTCGTTGCTCTGGTAGTAATGAATAATGCTTTTGAATATGTGCTCGCAATCTTGAGAAGGAAATGGCGACCACGAAAGAAAAGGCAAAAACGATAATCTGAAAGAGCCAAGGTATTTCAGTATAAGCATTGAATGCGACAGTAAACTCTTTCGGTATCAGCCAGAGAGTGAGACCCAAAATGATAATCGTATACATAAGTCTTTCGAGTGGCTCGTTAGCAAAAAGTTTCAACAATGGAGTAAATACATCCAACATATCAATAACTCTCAACTGTAAGGGTATTGAAATGTTAACACAAGCTCTCGCTGTAGGGGTATAGCCGAGACCACCGAAGCCCGGAGGTGGTGAAATAAAACCGGGCACAACACGAAGGCGCATTTCCGATATCCATAAAGAGTCGGTCTTGTCTGTTAAATTTAAATGGTGGGAGTGCGCCTCCGGTTGTAAATAACGACATTGCTGTGTGTAGTCCTGGCGGCATCAGTTTTTTTCTTGAAGTTCGGCTGATGTCCGCCCTTTTTAAAGTGAATTTTGTGATGCGGTGAATGCGGCTAAGCGCACGTGGCACAGTTAAAAGTCATGTTAGTCCTTATTGGTTTGGGTGGGAAAGCCGACTGTAATTGTTAACTGGTTGCAGTCACCTGGAGTCACCAGGCACCGCATCAACAAAGTTCATTTGTAAAAATGGAGATAATTATGATTGCACATCACTTCGGAACTGATGAAATACCACGTCAGTGTGTGACTCCTGGCGATTATGTTCTTCATGAAGGCCGGACATATATTGCCTCGGCAAACAATATTAAAAAGCGAAAACTATATATTCGTAACCTGGCCACAAAAACATGCATTACTGACCGCATGATTAAAGTCTTCCTCGGTCGTGATGGTTTACCTGTAAAGGCGGAGTCATGGTGATGACTAAGAAAATAAAATGTGCTTACCACCTTTGCAAAAAAGACGTTGAAGAAAGCAAAGCTATTGAAAGAATGCTTCACTTCATGCACGGGATTTTATCAAAAGACGAACCGAGAAAATATTGCAGTGAAGCTTGTGCCGAAAAAGACCAGATGGCACATGAACTTTAATTAATTGACTATTCGAAACTGAATTTATGCCAGAAATGGCAGGTATTCGCTCAACCTTAATTAAGGAGAAAAACATGATTACCAATTATGAAGCCACTGTTGTAACTACCGATGACATTGTTCACGAGGTGAATCTGGAAGGAAAGCGCATTGGCTACGTAATTAAAACAGAAAATAAAGAAACCCCATTCACTATGGTTGATATCGATGGTCCATCAGGCAACGTAAAAACACTTGATGAAGGTGTCAAAAAAATGTGCCTGGTGCATATCGGAAAGAATCTGCCCGCAGAAAAAAAAAGCCGAATTTCTGGCAACTCTAATTGCAATGAAATTAAAAGGTGAAATCTGAAAGAAATAGCCTGCGTATGGCGCAGGCTATGAACAGTGTGTATCCGGCAAGATCATTCACTGAACAAAACGAATTTTAATCTGAGTTGAGGTTAAAAAACAATGAGCACAAAACCACTCTTCCTGTTACGGAAAGCGAAAAAATCATCCGGTGAACCTGACGTCGTCCTGTGGGCAAGCAACGATTTTGAATCGACCTGTGCCACTCTGGACTACCTGATCGTTAAGTCAGGTAAAAAACTGAGCAGCTATTTTAAAGCTGTTGCCACGAATTTTCCTGTCGTTAATGACCTGCCCGCTGAAGGTGAGATCGATTTCACCTGGAGTGAACGCTATCAACTCAGCAAAGACTCCATGACATGGGAACTAAAACCGGGAGCAGCACCAGACAACGCTCACTATCAAGGCAATACCAACGTCAACGGCGAAGACATGACTGAGATTGAGGAGAATATGCTACTCCCAATTTCTGGCCAGGAACTGCCCATTCGTTGGCTTGCTCAACACGGCAGCGAAAAACCGGTAACGCACGTTTCACGCGACGGACTCCAGGCATTACACATTGCTCGGGCTGAAGAACTACCGGCTGTTACTGCCCTGGCTGTTTCCCACAAAACCAGCCTGCTCGACCCGCTGGAAATTCGCGAACTCCACAAACTGGTTCGTGACACTGACAAAGTTTTCCCTAATCCTGGTAATTCAAACCTGGGACTGATAACTGCTTTTTTCGAAGCATACCTGAACGCTGACTACACCGATCGAGGACTGCTGACAAAAGAGTGGATGAAGGGTAATCGTGTTTCACACATCACTCGCACGGCTTCCGGTGCTAATGCTGGCGGCGGAAACCTCACCGATCGCGGCGAAGGTTTCGTACACGATCTGACGTCACTGGCGCGCGACGTAGCCACTGGCGTACTGGCCCGTTCAATGGATCTGGACATCTATAACCTTCATCCGGCACACGCTAAACGCATTGAGGAAATTATCGCTGAAAATAAACCGCCCTTTTCTGTTTTCCGCGACAAATTCATCACCATGCCTGGCGGGCTGGATTATTCCCGCGCCATCGTGGTTGCGTCCGTAAAAGAAGCACCAATTGGGATCGAGGTCATCCCCGCGCACGTCACTGAATATCTGAACAAAGTACTGACTGAAACCGATCATGCCAACCCTGATCCGGAAATCGTGGATATTGCCTGCGGTCGCTCCTCTGCCCCGATGCCGCAGCGAGTAACAGAAGAAGGAAAACAGGATGATGAAGAAAAACCGCAACCATCTGGAACAACGGCAGTTGAACAGGGAGAGGCTGAAACAATGGAACCGGACGCAACTGAACATCATCAGGACACGCAGCCGCTGGATGCTCAGTCACAGGTAAATTCTGTTGATGCGAAATATCAGGAACTGCGGGCAGAACTCCATGAAGCCCGGAAAAACATTCCATCAAAAGATCCTGTCGATGCCGATAAATTGCTTGCTGCATTACGTGGTGAATTTGTTGACGGAATTAGCGACCCGAACGATCCGAAATGGGTAAAGGGGATCCAGACTCGCGATTGTGTGTACCAGAACCAGCCAGAAACGGAAAAAACCAGCCCGGATATGAATCAACCTGAGCCAGTAGTGCAACAGGAACCGGAAATAGCCTGCAATGTCTGCGGCCAGACTGGCTGGGATAACTGCCCTGACTGTGGTGCGGTGATGGGCGACGCAACATACCAGGAAACATTCGATGAAGAGAGTCAGGTTGAAGCTAAGGAAAATGATCCGGAGGAAATGGAAGGCGCTGAACATCCGCACAATGAGAATGCTGGCAGCGATCCGCATCGCGATTGCAGTGATGAAACTGGCGAAGTCGCAGATCCCGTAATCGTAGAAGACATAGAGCCAGGTATTTATTACGGAATTTCGAATGAGAATTACCACGCGGGTCCCGGTGTCAGTAAGTCTCAGCTCGATGACATTGCTGATACTCCGGCACTATATTTGTGGCGTAAAAATGCCCCCGTGGACACCACAAAGACAAAAACGCTCGATTTAGGAACCGCTTTCCACTGCCGGGTACTTGAACCGGAAGAATTCAGTAACCGCTTTATCGTAGCACCTGAATTTAACCGCCGTACAAACGCCGGAAAAGAAGAAGAGAAAGCGTTTCTGATGGAATGCGCAAGCACAGGAAAAACAGTTATCACTGCGGAAGAAGGCCGGAAAATTGAACTCATGTATCAAAGCGTTATGGCTTTGCCGCTGGGGCAATGGCTTGTTGAAAGCGCCGGACACGCTGAATCATCAATTTACTGGGAAGATCCTGAAACAGGAATTTTGTGTCGGTGCCGTCCGGACAAAATTATCCCTGAATTTCACTGGATCATGGACGTGAAAACTACGGCGGATATTCAACGATTCAAAACCGCTTATTACGACTACCGCTATCACGTTCAGGATGCATTCTACAGTGACGGTTATGAAGCACAGTTTGGAGTGCAGCCAACTTTCGTTTTTCTGGTTGCCAGCACAACTATTGAATGCGGACGTTATCCGGTTGAAATTTTCATGATGGGCGAAGAAGCAAAACTGGCAGGTCAACAGGAATATCACCGCAATCTGCGAACCCTGTCTGACTGCCTGAATACCGATGAATGGCCAGCTATTAAGACATTATCACTGCCCCGCTGGGCTAAGGAATATGCAAATGACTAAGCAACCACCAATCGCAAAAGCCGATCTGCAAAAAACTCAGGGAAACCGTGCACCAGCAGCAGTTAAAAATAGCGACGTGATTAGTTTTATTAACCAGCCATCAATGAAAGAGCAACTGGCAGCAGCTCTTCCACGCCATATGACGGCTGAACGTATGATCCGTCTCGCCACCACAGAAATTCGTAAAGTTCCGGCGTTAGGAAACTGTGACACTATGAGTTTTGTCAGTGCGATCGTACAGTGTTCACAGCTCGGACTTGAGCCAGGTAGCGCCCTCGGTCATGCATATTTACTGCCTTTTGGTAATAAAAACGAAAAGAGCGGTAAAAAGAACGTTCAGCTAATCATTGGCTATCGCGGCATGATTGATCTGGCTCGCCGTTCTGGTCAAATCGCCAGCCTGTCAGCCCGTGTTGTCCGTGAAGGTGACGAGTTTAGCTTCGAATTTGGCCTTGATGAAAAGTTAATACACCGCCCGGGAGAAAACGAAGATGCCCCGGTTACCCACGTCTATGCTGTCGCAAGACTGAAAGACGGAGGTACTCAGTTTGAAGTTATGACGCGCAAACAGATTGAGCTGGTGCGCAGCCTGAGTAAAGCTGGTAATAACGGGCCGTGGGTAACTCACTGGGAAGAAATGGCAAAGAAAACGGCTATTCGTCGCCTGTTCAAATATCTGCCCGTATCAATTGAGATCCAGCGTGCAGTATCAATGGATGAAAAGGAACCACTGACAATCGATCCTGCAGATTCCTCTGTATTAACAGGGGAATACAGTGTAATCGATAATTCAGAGGAATAATTCAGCCTGGCGGTGTAATGCACCGCCAACTTGAAATATTTTTTATGAGAAAAATTATGAGATATGACAATGTTAAACCATGTCCATTTTGTGGTTGTCCATCAGTAACGGTGAAAGTCATTTCAGGATATTACCGAGCGAAGTGTAACGGATGCGAATCCCGAACCGGTTATGGTGGAAGTGAAAAAGAAGCACTCGAAAGATGGAATAAACGAACCACTGGAAATAATAACGGAGGTGTTCATGTATAAAATTACCGCCACTATTGAAAAGGAAGGTGGCACTCCTACTAACTGGACAAGATATTCAAAATCTAAACTAACGAAATCAGAATGCGAAAAAATGCTCTCAGGTAAAAAAGAAGCAGGCGTTTCCAGAGAGCAGAAAGTAAAACTGATAAATTTTAATTGCGAGAAACTTCAGTCCTCGTGAATTGCATTGTATTCAAATTAAAACTTCATAGCTGATTATTAATAATCAACATCGGGCGTCAATTTCAGTCTAACATTGGCGCCTGCCAGAGGTGATGCGATGGCACAAGTAATCTTTAATGAAGAGTGGATGGTTGAATACGGCCTGATGCTTCGCACTGGTCTGGGGGCCAGACAAATTGAAGCATACCGCCAGAACTGTTGGGTGGAGGGCTTCCACTTCAAACGAGTATCTCCTTTAGGTAAGCCAGACAGCAAACGAGGGATTATCTGGTACAACTATCCAAAGATAAATCAGTTTATCAAAGACTCATGATATGTCTAAATTACCAACAGGTGTCGAGATTAGAGGTAGATACATTCGCATCTGGTTCATGTTTCGAGGAAAACGATGTCGGGAAACATTAAAAGGCTGGGAGATTACAAACAGTAATATTAAAAAGGCCGGAAATTTAAGAGCGCTGATAGTTCATGAAATAAACTCCGGTGAATTTGAGTATTTAAGACGTTTTCCCCAGTCCAGCACTGGGGCAAAAATGGTGACAACGAGAGTCATAAAAACGTTCGGAGAGCTTTGTGATATCTGGACAAAAATTAAAGAGACAGAGTTAACAACAAACACAATGAAGAAAACGAAATCACAATTAAAAACACTCAGAATAATAATTTGTGAAAGTACCCCGATATCACATATTCGTTATAGCGATATCTTAAACTACCGGAATGAACTGCTGCATGGAGAAACGCTTTACCTGGATAATCCAAGATCCAACAAAAAAGGAAGAACCGTGCGCACAGTTGATAACTATATCGCCCTGCTCTGTTCGCTGTTGCGTTTTGCGTATCAGTCGGGTGAACCGCCCCGGGTTTCCTGGAGAGTGTTTTATCTGTGAACTCAGGCTGCCAGATCATCGTTTCCGATGGAAGCATAATAAGCTTTTTCTGCTTCTGCCGGAGGAGTATG
>NZ_JBJQLL010000033.1:0-34578 GCF_046486405.1 Escherichia sp. WS338
ACTCCTCCGGCAGAAGCAGAAAAAGCTTATTATGCTTCCATCGGAAACGATGATCTGGCAGCCTGAGTTCACAGATAAAACACTCTCCAGGAAACCCGGGGCGGTTCAAACTGGCTAAATCGCTCGCGCGCAACCGGACAACAACGACGGATCAGGCTAAAGCTGCGCGTGAGTATGAGCTGTATCTGAAATCTCAGGATGCATTAGGCAAAAAACTACGCGCAAAAGATAGCGCCACGGACAACGTTCGCCGGTTGTTAAAAAAAGCTCGCACCACGGCAAACAGGAAGAATGCCGAACTAAAAGCATCGCGGGTGAGGGAAGCCCAGGCTCGCGCTGAAGCCGACGCTCTCAAAAAAGCCCTGCAAACGCAGGCGAACAACCTCATAAAGTTTTTCATGAGTCAGGGAATGGACAAGGCCGCTGCCACTGCGCAGGCGCGAAGCATTCTTGAGACACAAATTAACGAAGCCCGTAAACGGAAAGGATAATCGATGGCTGGTTTCTTTGATGACATGTTTGAGGACACAGAACCATCACAACAAGTGACTGGTGATAACCTCCCGGACACCGAATCGGATCCGGATATTCCAGGCGAAGGTTCTGAACTGATTGAAGAGGAAGATATTGATGCTGAAATCGAAACCGATGGTGTTAACGTTGGTAATATTGTTGATCCTGTGGAGGACAATCACCTTCCCAATCTGGATCACGGCCTGCTTAGTGATTCTGGTGTGCGCCACCGTTATCAAGGTCATGCAGTTTTTAATAACCTTGTGCGGATGGACTGGCTCAAAGCAATCAAGCTAGACCCTGACTCATTCGATGCGGTTCTGTATCGCGCAATACCTTACAGAGACAAAAATGCACCTGAAACGGCATCTGAAATAATAGAACCGAACCAACGCATATATGACTATCAGGATCCAGAACTGATAACGGCCCTCGACTGCCCGGATGAGATGGACGCCTTCTACGCGCTATACGACGGCAGTGATAATACGGGAATTAGCGACAGTGCTTTAATCCTTCGGTTGGCCGCCGTTAATGTGCCAGTGGGTTCTATGCTCGAATGGCTGGAACAGCTGTCAGACGGCACAACCATTCGCCGCTTCTGGTACATCCATAAAATATTCAATTACGGCACTGCCAGGGTAGGCAGTTTGTTTTATTGCGTGCCTTCACGCGCCTTTGAAGGGAATTTCATCGGTGATTCTGAATAATCAGGAATGGCTACTGGCCATCTTTAAGAAAAAAGGTCTTACTCCAACCGGTAAGCTGGAATTTGCCACTATTGATGGCATTGATTCGGCGCTCGCACAGGCTTTAAACGAAGCATTCGACTCACAAGTTGTCAGCTTTAATGATCGCACTAACCAGTCATTCAGGGAGTTCCTGAAACGCACACCAAGAGATCGCATAACGCTCGGCACTTTTAGTGATGTGAAGGAGTGGTTGTCGTCATTTGAAGCCGATCGCGCCGGGCGCAAAGATACAGCCTCTGCTGGCCCGGTAAATAAGCTGGCAATGCCGCTTGTGAATCTGTCTCGTTCTCCCGCGTTTTCAATTTATGAAGGTGAACTGTGCCGGGATAATTACGATGAAGGGCATGTCACCAATGAAAATGATGAGATTGAAGCCCTGGTATCGACTATCCCTTTCTCACTGGAATATTCGCTATGGATAGCCAGTGACGAGAAGGAATCTCTTGGGATGGTTTCAACTGCATTAGCATTCTGGCTACGAATGTATGCCAGCCTCGGGCAGGCATCTTTCACTCACACTGCCAATGTCGGCGGTTATGAGATACCGGTTACCTGTTACATAGAAGGGCAAAAATCAATCGCATTTCAGGATCTGACCACCGGCACCGCCGACAACAGGCTGTTCGCGGTTGGATTGAACCTCACAGTAGTGGCGGAGCTTCCTATCCTGGCTTATATGCAGCAAACCACCGGCACCATAACGGTAAAAGCGAAAATTCTGGAGGAATGAGATGGCCACAAAGACCACCACAGCCCCGGAAACTGATTCAAAACGCACTCAGCTATTCCTGCAATCTGTTTCAATTGGGCAGAACGAAATCCCTCGCGAAATGATCGTAGGATGTACCTATGTCGAACCCGGGGAGCTATCTGGTCCCCAGCTTATGCTCATGGTCAGGGATTCAACGGCTTACGTGGTCAATAAGCTGGGGGTGAAATTTGGGACAATACTGACCGTTTCACTTGGTGATCCGGAAGGTCATGGCGGCATCCTCTTCTCGGAAGAGTTCTTTGTTCTTAAAGCGCCGCGCAAGGACGATACTGTACTGATTTACGCGTTTAGTAACCCGGTGCGGTTATTAAAAGTTCCGTCCACCAGCGCACAGTATTTTGTTGATAAGCCACCATCAGCCGTAGTTTCCTCTCTTGCCCCTGGTCTGAAGGTAAATGCTGACTCATTCAGAAAAACATCCACATACCACCTAAATGTTGGAGAAAAACCGACCAAGGTATTGCAGGAGATAGCCCGGGATACCGGTTCTATGTGCTGGGCATCCAGGGGGACGATCAATTTTAAAAGTATGGAAAAAATGGCAAACGCCGCTCCATCGCTTACTTATGAGTCCGCTAATCCCAACACATCCGGATTTACAATTAGTCAGTTCAACATCCTGAATGCCGATTATGAATACCAGCGCCGCCACAATTACAGAATGGCCAGTTATGACATGACCAAAGGTGTGGTTTACTCAGGTAACCAGGAAGACCCCATTAAATTTACGAGCAATCCCGATCCTACCGCGCTGGCGAACTACAACAAATTCATTCTCCCCCGCCTCGATATGCTGGTGGAAGGAAATGCCGCGCTAACTCCGGGTACGACGCTGAAAATTGTCGTGCATAACACGGCAGGTGACGGAGAACTCGATGAATCTATCCCTGACAAAATGATAGTGATGTCCGTGACTCATTTCGAAGACCGCTTCCGTTTTGTCAGCCGTGCACAGTTAGGAGTGGTGAATGGGTAGTTTGACAGGGAAGTATCGGGCTGTAGTGGTAAGCGTCGATGACCCTAAAGGTCTGATGCGTACGCAAATACGCGTTGTCGGCATGATGGATGGGCTACCAGATGCCTCATTGCCGTGGGCAGAAGCCATATTGTCCAATGCAAACACGTTTTCACCATTTCTGCCCGGCGATAAAGTATGGGTAGAATTTCCCTACAATGGGGATTCTCGATGGCCATTGATAATCGGTTATGCACAGGATGCATCCGGTGGCGCTCCCAATGTGCCACCTGAAGCGTCAGGACAAGGTGAAGGCTATGTACCGCCTGAAGTTGAAGGTGCACCAGCACAACCATCAACCAGCGCCAAAAAAGACTTTATTTCGTCGCGGAACGGACTAATGGAGGTCCGGACGGCGGGCGGAGCCTGGGCCGTTACGCACTTGAAAAGTGGAACAACAATCGGGTTCAACGAGGCCGGGGAGTTATATGCCATTTCTCAAGGTCCGGCATTCATCTCTTCCGCAGGAAATCTCGATATAAAGTCAGGCGCGGATGTCGCCCTGAAGGCGGGGGGAAGTATGGCGATAGAGGCCAGCGGGAATCTATCCATAAAAGCCGCTCAAGTCTCTGTTGACAAGGCTTAAGAAAAGCCCGGCGTTCGGGCTTTTCTGTTATGACGGGTTCAATTTTTTATCCGTTACCGCGCGACGGTTTCTGCGTGATAAACGTCTCAAGCATCTTTTCCGCAATTGCCGACCAGGTGTGACACTGGACCTTTTCAGCATTTTTCACGCGATCAACGCGAGCAATAACCTCATCCCAATCAATCCGCGACTTGATAACCATATGGTTCACCAAAGCCAAGCGATCTGGCGGAAGGCAATCGGGAGGCGTTAATACCAACGCCCCGCACATTGCCGCCTCAAGTACAGTTAATCCAAGGCTTTCGGGATGCGTAACGATAAACACGTCACTCTTACGCAATTCAGCTGCAAATTCGGTTGCTGGTACCGGCGTCCGTCTGTATGGGGTTACCGATATATTCCCCGGATCAATGGTAATCAATCCGTCATCGGTCAACGTTCTGGCCTCATACGGAACGGTCAGACGCTGAAGGTTCATAAGGATACTTAAGGAGTGATCAAACCCACTAACATCAAATGCAGCGTGGTCTACAAAAATACGCAGAACATCGTCTGTTTTGGTTTCCAGATGGAACAGCTCCTGATTCGCTGCCCATCCAACATGTTTGTTAAAACGATTATGACGCTCTAACCTGCCGGGATTATCCAGGTACCGCCAGGTATCATCGCGGACAGTAAAAGTAATATCGACTGGTGCCGAATCCAGCATAGAACCGTCATATACCTGGGCTACCCATCCAGAGAATCGGCGACACAGTTGCATGCCTATTTCCCTGGGTACCGTAGTAAAATACCTCAATCCTGGTGCCAAAATGGCCTTCGCAGAACATGCGGTCGCAGCAGTCAACACAGCTTCAACATAATCCTCCGGGCTTTCGACGCCAGGGGAATATGGACGATGGTATTGCAATGTTACCCCTGCCTCGCTAAAGGCGCAGGCCAGGTTATAAGCCCACATTTCCGTATATGTTTTCACATCACTGATAGCTTCAAATTTTCGCCCAATGATCAGGATGTTCATCGGCTTTTCCTCATTCCATTGCATTAATAATCCTCTTGCCAGTCAGCACCAGCATAGTTATCAAACCGTGAGTATTGGCCGTTAAAAGCCAATCTCACCGTGCCAATTGGGCCATTTCGTTGCTTTCCGATAATTACCTCGGCAATGCCCTTCATTTCGCTATCCGGGTGATAAACTTCGTCGCGATACAAAAACATGATCAGGTCTGCGTCCTGCTCAATTGCTCCTGATTCACGTAAATCTGAATTTACCGGTCGTTTGTCCGCACGCTGTTCAAGCGATCGATTAAGTTGTGACAATGCCACCACCGGTACTTGTAATTCCTTCGCCAACGCCTTCAGTGAGCGAGAAATCTCGGCAATTTCCAGCGTTCGGTTATCTTGCAGCTCCGGGACGCGCATAAGTTGCAGGTAGTCGATCATAATCATGCTCAAACCACCATTTTCTTTATAAACACGACGAGCGCGGGAACGTAGCTCTGTCGGCGTCAGGGCGCTTGAGTCATCAATAAAAATATTCTGCTTGTCCAACAGAATACCCATTGCGCCAGAAACCCGCGCCCAATCCTCGTCGTTAAGTTGCCCTGTTCGAATACGAGTCTGATCAACGCGTGCAAGAGAAGCCAGTGAGCGCATCATCAGCTGGTGGCTCGGCATCTCAAGGCTAAAAACCAATACGGGCTTATCGTTACGAACTGCGGCATTTTCGACGAGATTCATCGCAAACGTGGTCTTCCCCATAGATGGGCGGGCGGCGACAATGATGAGATCGGACGACTGAAGCCCTGCCGTCTTCTTATTGAGATCGGTAAATCCGGTATCAAGTCCCGTTACACCATCATGCGGTCGCTGAAACAACTCTTCTATGCGAGATACCGTTGCATCGAGAATGCTGGCGATATCTTTTGGACCACTACCGCTCTTTTGTCGTTTTTCAGCTATTTCAAAAACGCGGCGTTCAGCCATATCCAGCAATTCATTGCTGCCCCGGCCATCCTGCGCATATCCAGCTTCAGCTATTTCATTTGCGACGGAAATCATTTCACGAACAACCGCGCGTTCACGAACGATATCCGCATAAGCACAAATATTTGCCGCGCTGGGCGTGTTCTTTGACATCTCCGCAAGGTACGCAAAACCACCGGCGCGTTCTAATTTACCGTTCTGTTCAAGTGCTTCAGCAAGTGTTATCAAATCAATCGGTTTGCCATGACTTAATAACCTCTCCATCTCACTGAAAATTTCACGATGAGCATTGGTATAAAAATCATCAGCAACTATACGATCTGCCACTTCATCCCAGCGGCAGTTATCAAGCATTAAGCCACCAAGTACAGCTTGTTCTGCACTAAGGGAATTTGGCATGGATTCAAGAGGGGATGCAGACATTAGCACTCCACCCAGGCGTGCTGAATGTCAGATATAATCGGCATACTCAAATCACTCCTAACGATATGAGTCATCACCAGAAAATCAGGATTAATTCGCCGGACTCTTCCCGGCTGTCACACCGAATCGCCAAGATGGTGAATCCGCAGTCCGACGCTATGAACGGGGCTTGCACATTCCGGCTACCTGGTTTGTTGCCTGAGCTAGGGGAAAAGGTAACCCCTTTAACGTCACCAGACCGCTAACGACGCATGTGCCAGACGCCGTGTTACAACCAAATATGGTGGCCCCTACCGGACTTGAACCGGTGACCGTGCGATTATGAGTCGCCAGCTCTAACCACTGAGCTAAAGGGCCGGATTACTGTTTCCTAAGTGCTTCAATGGCGCTAACAATACCGCCTACAACTATGGCAACAATGATAATGAGAACAATTGGATACTTATCTGCAAAATCCCAGAAGCTCATCACTGATCCTTCGAGGCTGGTTTAAATATCGGCCATACCAATGTTACAGCTACTGCTACCAACGCCCCGTCGGATAAAACCGACAGGATTGTGCTGGTGAAATCCACCAGCACAGATAGCACGAGAAAAACCAAAGCCAGAATTAGACGTGCTTTTATAACCATCAGATATACTGTTCCAGTGGCAATTGAAGAGCCTGGGCAATTTTCTTCAATTGCTCCTGCTCTTCTGCCCCAATGCCATCCTGGTCAGCAATATCAATGCATAGGCACAGAACATCTACCGCATCATTAGTTCCAGACACGTCAGCCAGTTCACGTAAAGCCTGGGCATTCGCTCGGCGCGGCGAGGCTTCATATTGAGCGCGAATATTGGCGCTCATCTGGGCAATTTCACCGGAGAACGGCGCAAAGGCAGGAAGTGCTGCAATGGTTTTTTCCAATACTGCAATTTCTTTCGCATCGCAGGTGCCGTCAGAGTATGCAATGGAATATGCGCCCCAGACAGTCGCTTCCACCGCATCACGGTTTTCCATCTTCTTGACTCCGCCAGCCGCTTTGCGGAATTTCTTTTTGAGAATGCCGAGCATTTATTAACCTCATTACTGGTTGGGAAATAAGGTTGCGGTGCCGGGTGCCTCCCGGTGTCCTTTGGCTGGTTATCCACCGTGGACGTGGAAACAAGGAGAAATAATGGACAGATATAACCATTTCCCCGCGTGCGCTTAGCCGCATTCACCGCAACGGAAAGAGCATTCTTGGTGGACCTGTAGATTGGGATATGAACCCGTTACAGGAGAATGCTCTTACCTGTTACGTGCTCCGTTTCGTGGAGCTAACGGCGGGTGATCGGGCCGCACCAGACTGGACTTATTTCAGCGTTATGCTCATGCCAGAGAATCAAACTGTGATGGTCGGTGCTGAACTCCGACACAGGGTTGTAGCAAGCCCCGCAAAGCGCGCACTACTGTAGTTGCGGCACATCAGCCTGTGCATTCACCACAATGTTGAGAACACTGGTTGTCACGCTGCAACGCAACATTTATTCGTAGATTGGGATATGACCCCGTTACGCCAGTGTTCTCAACGTTGTAGTGCCGGTTACGGTTCCGGCCAGGCCTCTTCCTCAACGGGGTGTTCTCCATACGGACTACCGTTTATTGGTCGTTCCTGCGGTTTATGTTGTGAAGCCAGATGCTTATCTTCTGGTTGCTTCAAAGAGCTGCACTTCATCACAACGGTAAGGGTACTTCGTAGGGATTCGAACCCTCTGCCAAGCTCGGCGATCTCCGACGTCGCAAAATACCCTTACCTGTTGTGCTGGTGCCGATTAACGGACTCGAACCGCTGACATCCTGCTTACAAGGCAGGCGCTCTACCAACTGAGCTAAACCGGCATTGGCGATGGTGGATGGATTTGAACCATCGACCCGTTGATTAACAGTCAACCGCTCTAACCGCTGAGCTACACCATCACTTGCCGGG
Organism: Escherichia sp. WS338; assembly: GCF_046486405.1. Classification (NCBI taxonomy): domain Bacteria; kingdom Pseudomonadati; phylum Pseudomonadota; class Gammaproteobacteria; order Enterobacterales; family Enterobacteriaceae; genus Escherichia; species Escherichia sp. WS338. The sequence continues at coordinate 8,000 of NZ_JBJQLL010000033.1, forward strand.
TACGTCTCCGGCGAGGGCTTCCACCTCCGTATGCTTTTCGGCGCACCGCGCCCTGGCTGCAATTCGGTAACAGGGGATGCACAACCCTGGCTTCCAGCGTGATTAGCGCCTTCAGCATGACGGGATATACCCGTAAATTCGTGGAACTGTACCCAAAGTGCTGTTAAGCACCGCTGTTACGCTGAAAAGAAAACGCAACAGGAAAGGACGCTGACCAACAGATGGCCCCTTCTCGTTCATCTGGTTAATCACACCAGCGCCCTTACCTGTTGTGCCTCCCCGTTCCCTAATACACAGACGGGGACACTCTGCGGTCGATTTTTTTGACGGGGGACGACTCATACCCCGTGGCATCTGGTTTCTTAGGCCGCTACCATCATCAGATCATCGTTTGCATTTACTTTAATGGTCAGTTTCTAAACCGCCGCAAAGTCGCTAACCATGACGAAAACCCTGAAAAAACGCCCACCCGAAGATGGGCAAACTGGAAGCTCGTAACGCACTTCGGCGTTGCCACTTAGGCGCATGGTCAACCTGGCAACTCGGTGGTTTGTCTGGGAGGACTAGGCCCAGCCATGCTTACCGCCGCGCCTGTCGCGGCTAACAGCTAAATCGCTCTATAAATCACGATTCATTGGGGCGATATTACACTAATAAATTTATTAGAGCAATATGCCCAAAACGTCATGAGCTACACCTCGAGTGTCCCCCTTACAAGACACAGAACGTCTGGCAAAAAGAGGTTCCACTCTGAAGCCACTGTCATGATAAAGCTCTCTGATGTTTGGCGCGCCACTGTTAGTAATGAGAACCTTTGCACCTCGACGATGAGCATCCGTCAACAGAGACACCAGGCGTTTTTGCTCTTCAAACTTAAAGTCATGACCGGAATAGTTCGTGAATCCCTCTGTATTTGGAAGCGGTTCATACGGCGGATCGCAAAAGATAACATCTCCTTCTCCGGCAGCTTCAATCACCGCTGCAAAATCACCGCATACAAACTCAGACCGCCCTTCCGCACCGAGGAAGGCTTCCATCTCCTGTAATGGGAAATACGGAGTTTTATACTTCCCATAACCGACATTGAACTCACCGGCCTGGTTGTAACGCGTCAATCCGTTAAAACAATGTCGGTTCAGGAACAAAAACGCCGCTGCGCGATGTAAATCATCATAGACTTGTTTGTTAAACGCATTCCGTACTGCCAGGTATCCTTCCTGTGTGTTGTAGTCCTGGAAGAAACGATGTGCCAGAGTGATAAGTGAATTCGCCTCGCGTTGCAGAGTCTTGTAAAAGTTAATCAGGTCAGCATTCACATCATTTAGCAGATTTTCCTGGTATCCGGCATTCATGAAGACAGCTCCGCCACCAACGAAAGGTTCAATCAGGCGCTTCCCTTCTGGCAAATAGCGAAAGATTTGTTCCAGAACACCAAATTTTCCACCAGCCCATTTGAATATGGACCGTTCGAATTCTGCCGCTGGTTTAACTTTTCGCTCTTTTGTTTCACTTCCTTCTTTCTGCCGACATACGGCCTTAGTAATCCGATCGCCAATCCAGCGCATTACTGGTATTGCCATACTATTGCCGATCGCTTTGTAACGCGGTCCGTCAGCTGCAAGCATCGCGGCCTCTTCTTCGCTTAAATCTGGATAGTGATTGCGAAGATATGCCAGTTCATCTGAATTAACTTTTTTACGCTTTTCCGTCGGGATCAACGTATGCCCATCAGGAAAACCTTGCAGCCTTTCACATTCGACAGGGGTAAGACGGCGGACAGCTACTTCTGCGTTTCTTACTTCATAGCAAACAGCTGTTGGATTTTTAGCCATTAGAGATGGTGAAGTATTCTTAGTTGCAGCATGTTGTGTACCGCTCATACGCTCAGGAAAAGCCAATGTAACAAGATGCTCATGGCTTTCTTGCTCACGTGCCCGCAATGTACCATGCCCTTCTGACCAAAAACCTGCTCCTGTGCTGCTAAAAACGGCAAGGTCAGTGGCATCTTTAAAATCTCTTGCCTTTACTGTCGATGCGGTTTCATCGTCAATATATTCCCCAAATGCTGCCATCCTGAAAGCGTTTACGGCTTTCGTCGATTTCATACCGGGTGGCATGTCAGCGTGTAGGCATGGATTTAGGCTTTCGCCACTGATTGCAGCGCCATTTGCAATAATGGCGGAAGCGATTTCCTTCTTTTTTCGGCTCGGCGCAATATTCCGGCGCACGCCTTCGAACTCAAAAAGTACCGTTGCGGGATCGAGGTCTGTTCGAGCACTTGCGACAACAAACACGCGTCGGCGTCGTTGTGCCACTCCGAAGTATTGGGCATCAAGGATTCTCCAGGCCACCTTTCGCTGCGGTCCATAAATACAACCACACTGCGGCCACTTTGGAGCATGGCAACCGGTTTTGCCATCCCACCGCCAGAACGCGTTACTTTTTCCTGATTCAGGTCGATCACCTGGTTCAAATGGCGCATCTTCTCCAGCCAATCCGGCAAGGAAACATCCGAAGGCGTTATCTGCCGATGACAGGACTCCTGGGACATTTTCCCAGACGATAACTGTCGGTTTGAGAAATGACTCAGCCCGTTTGTCGTCAATTGCATTTGCAAGCTCCACATACTTTAAAGTTAGCGCGCCACGCTCATCATCAAGCCCACCACGTAATCCAGCGATACTGAATGCCTGACAAGGTGTTCCCCCGACGAGCACATCAGGGGATTCGATTTCCCCAGCCAGGACTTTTTTGGCAAGTTTTGTCATGTCGCCAAGGTTGGCGACATGGGGCCAGCGGTGCGCAAGAACGGCAGATGGAAAAGGCTCGATTTCAGCAAACCACGCCGGACGCATACCCAACGGTTCCCAGGCAATACTCGCGGCTTCAATTCCACTGCAAACAGATCCATAGCACAGCTCTTTCACTGCTTAGCCTCTCCACCAAGGGCATTTACCAGAGCATCAACCAGGCACGAAATTTCACTGGTCAACAGGAAGAAATCTGCGTCCAGTCGCTGCGCTACATCTTCACTATCAATATCAGAGTTCTGATCAAGCAATTCATCCGCAAATTTGACGCTGGTAAGGCTGAAGTTATGGTCCAGTGTAAATTTAATGCGGTTCTGCCAGTCGAGTGCCAACTTAGTGACGAGCTTGCCAGCTTCCAGGTGTGTGGAAATTTCATCGCTTCCCAAATCCTGCTTTTTCACTCGGGCAATACCGCCATCCTCAAGCACTGCCTTAAGTTCTGCCGCATCCCCCATTTGAAATCCCTGTGGAGCACTACCATCACGTACCCAGTCGGTCAGCGTTAATTCAATGGGATTTTCAACACTCAGGGGAACAACAGGAAGAGAACCCAGAGACTTACGCATAAGCGCGAGCATATCCTCTGCCTGCCGCGCGCTGGCATTGATATAGATACGTTTAGTTGAACCGTCGTAGATCGCCTGGATAACAGAAAACTTTGAAAAAGCCCGTGGCAGAAGAGAATGCAGAACTTCGTCTTTCAGGGAGTCCTTCTCTGTTTTCTTCAGTTTACGCGCTTGTTCTTGCTCAAGTTTTTCAATTTTTTCTTGAATAGCTCGCTGGATAACCGGCGGGGGAAGAATTTTTGTTTCGCGCTTTGCTTCAACAAGGATAAAACCATTTCCATGCATAGCGATAACTTCGGAATTATCACCAAATGGAGATACAAAACCGAACTTGGCCATATCCTGACTACCGCATGGTGTGAAAAGGATCATTTTCTTTTTATCTTCTAAGTCGGTCAGATCCGCCTCACGAGAAAGTTTATAAATAGTAATGTTTTTCCAGTGCTTAAACATGTTGTAACCCTTGAATATCAACCACAGAAAGCTCGTCTTTGTAGAAAAAGGCCAGGTTGTGGCACCCCCTCGTTTGAGCGTATGAGCTGGGACCAATTTCGTTCTTCCAGACAAATGGCTTCAAATCCGTACGGCGAAGCATAAAAACGCGATTTGTTCCGCTCTGATTCCCAATGAGGCAAAAGCCTTCTTTCACCTTGATAGCCTGCAAGTTGTCGAGTTCACCGCTGGTTACACGGCTATCGAACTCCTTGCGGCTTATTAGCTCCATCTGCATCTGACGACTCCAAACAAATGCCCATTGAAGGGCGATGGCTGAATGGTACCGAAAACACGACATAAAAAACAATATTTATTAGAGCAATTTTGCAATAAGTAAACGCCACACAGACCACAAATAACCTAAGTTAAAATAACGAAAATCAGAGCAAATCATTGGTGATGACGTGGCAAGTATTGCAACAAAAGACAGCATTTGTTCGGGGCACGGAGGATTCCCATCCAGGCCTCCCGTAGAGAGCGAACCACTACTTAAAGTCAACGGAGTCGAAGTGTTAGTTGATGGTAAGCAATATGCACAGCATACCGATGGGAACAGCACGCACGGCGGGCAAGCTATATCAACCAGGGCATGGTTTACCGTCAACGGGAAAGGGATCGTATGCGTTGGTGATCCTGTTTCATGCGGCTCTACCGTTGCAGCCGGAGACGGCCTGGTTCAGGTAAGTTAGGAGATATCATGCTGGAAAAAGACTACCAGTTATCCGCATATAAAAAATTGGCCGCCGCCGGTGGGATGAAAACACCTGGTGCCATAACATCGGCACGAAACAGTGCTAACACAGCAAAACTGCTTGCAGAAGAATTGACCGGATTAATTCTGGATACAATTGTCTATCCCGACACTATTACCAGCTATGTTTCAACGATCAGAACAACGACAACCGGCTTAACGAACATTGGAGAACTGGCAACTAAGCACGCGGACCTGTTGGCTGGTTATGCAGATCTGTCAATGCTGCTTCAACTCGATATTGGTTGGGATGTTTACTGCCGTGCTAATGAGCGAGAAGTTTCAGAACTGCCGATCTCTATTGCCATTGGTGATGTGAATATTACTAAATCGCTTGAGGACGCTGTTAACGCGCTTAATACATCAAGTTTAGTCGCTGCTATGGGGGAGATTAACCAGACCCTTAACACTGGCTCAGGAAGCTCGTCAGGCTCTGGTTCAGGCGGCGGCACTGCCACTCCCCCACCAGCACTAACAGAAGAGCAAATTGAATCTCTGAAAGTAGCAACTGAACAGTTTGGGGTTGTTTTCAACCAGACAACAGCGCCCACAACTGCGTTACAACAGCAGTATGAACGAGCGAAGGAAAGCGCCAACGTAGCCATAACTGCTTATAACCATGCTATCGGTACCGCGCTTGCGGAAGCATCAGCAAATAAGGTCAGCACAGCCAGCGCAGTTGCCGTTTTGGTTCCTGATTCTGTTCTTAATGAATTAAACAAAGCGGCACAGTAACAAAGGACTTCATTGATAATTTTTCTTCAGGAGGAAGGCATGTCATTCTTTTCTACGTTAAAAACAGCTTTGTCTTTGAAGGAGAAACTTGCTGCTACTGGTGTTCTTGTTCTGATTTGCGCACTTGTTGGTGCTGGGTTTGCATGGGAACGTCATCAGCTAAAGCAAGCCATGGAGAAAATTGGCAGTCTTGATCAGGCTGTTAAGGAACGTGATAAGTCAATAATGGATCTTAACCAGACCATTGAGACGATGAACAAAGCAGAGCAACATTTTCACAGCCAGGAAGTGAAAAATGAATCAGAACAAGCCAAATATGCTGACAGGCAAATGGAACGAAAAGCTGAAGTTCAGAAACAACTGGTTGCGGCGGGTAATGTTCGCCAGCGCATTCCTGCTGACACTCAGCGGTTGCTCCGGCAGTCGATCAGCGAATTTAACGCCGACGCCGACAAAGGTTAACCCCCCTGCCCCCAAAAGTGCATTTATGTGCAGGATGCCAGAGTTTAGCAGTGAATATTTTGATGATCTGCCAGCGTATATCCTCGATACAGAAACGATGCTGATGGGGATTAACAGGAAGAATCGCAACGTTAATGATTACAACCGAGCTATTAGCGGTAACTAAAAGGGATTTTTATGTCTGATAAAGTAACAGTAAAGCAAACTATCAACAAAGCGACTTCAATCTACAAAATTGAGCAAATCACTGTTGGCAAGCCAGGATCTGAACAATACCGTCGTGCTTTCGAGCTTGCCGATCAGCTTGGTTTAAAACACCCGGATTGCATTGAGCATGTATTTCCGACCTATGCTGATGAGCAATGTACTCATGTTCTTACCGAAGAGGATTTTTTCAGCACTGAAGAACGAGAAGGCGTTGATCGCTGCATTGGTGTAATTTGCTCTTCAGTGAGTTATGAGTTATTCCCTAATGTCCATGAAGATGGTGGTGTTGGATACCAATTCCTGTATGAAGGCGATGAGCTTAAATGTTATGAACATGGTCTTCTTATCGAAAGCGTAGAATAATATGACTTCCTTCCAACCGGCTTTGTTGGCCGGTTTATTCAACTTATCCACAGCATAGATCCAATAAACAGATCCTAAAGAGAACCTAGGAAGATCCAAAGAAGATCCCGGATCGCTGTAAGCCGCGTCATTACTGGCCTGAAATGGGATCAACATTGACTATACGCGATTTTATGTTGACTGTGCACGATTTATTGTTGACTGCACGCGATTTATTGTTGACTATACGCGACAGAAACATTGACTGTAAGCGATTTTAGAGTCTGAATATTCACAGCTGTTGATAACAGCCATCCAAATTGACGTCAGGCCGCGCCACACATGGAGAAACCGTGATGCCGGAAGAAAGTAAAGGCTTCCTTAGCGTTGAAGAAGTTGCAGGAAATACAGGAGAAATCCACAGCCTGAAGCCCAATAACAACAGCACTATACAACCCATCGCTTTGTTGCGCTTAGGTGTGTTTGTGCCAACCTTAAAATCTACCAATGTGGCGCTACGTCGCGGATCGTCAGTTACAACAAACACAACGAACGCAACTGAAGAACTATCAAGCCTCAAAATTGTTGAGCAGGAAGGCTATGAGGGAATTGAAATTCATGGTCCACGCCTGGATATGGATACTGATTTTAAGGTGTGGGTGGGCATAACCTCCGCGTTGTTTGACTACGCACCTGATGATGACGGCATAATCACCCTGCCATTCTCCGAGTTTGCCGATCGATGCGGCTATCCACGTAAGCGCCTTTCAAAGGCGTTCCGTAAAAGTATTGATGACTCTCTGACACGCATTCAGCAGACAGTTGTCAAATTCCGCTTCCCGGCGGCAAAAGGTCATCTCAATAACATTAACGTCAACTTGTTGGCATATAGCAGCCTGAATACCGAGCTTGATGTTATCGAGATCCAGCCGCAGAAACAGCTATCTGAACTTTACTATGTTGACTATAAGCGAATCCTGAAGCTGAAGATGCTGGATAAACTAGGGCGCAAAGAGACGGCCAAGGTACTGTATACATTCTTTGAGGCTCTACCCGCCAACCCGGCACCTGTCAGCATTGAGCGCCTTAGAGCGAGGCTTAATCTCAAATCATCCGTTAGCGTGCAAAATAGCGTTATCAGAAAAGCCATGAAAGATTTGGAAGCTATTGAATATCTTAAATTTTCAGAGATAAAAAACGGCAGGAAAATCGGCTTCCAGATCCATAAGCGCAATCCATAATATTGACTATATGCGATAGCGAGAAGTTGACTATAGGCGACATTCGTTGACGCTGGTGGATTTTTGCTGGCGTCAATATTCTGCAAGTCGCTATTGAGATGGCTTTTAGGGGCATTTCATCGCGTATAGTCAACGTTTCTCCCGACAATATCTTACATAGTCGATCTTTGGTGGAGTTAAATCGACTACAGTCAACTTTTGACTGTAGTCACATCGCGCATAGTCAACTATTCACATTAACCTTCGCGCATAGTCAACATTTGCGCGGTTCTCATCAAGCAGTGGTATTGATATGCAAGAAGAGAAACAACACTACCTCTACGTTCTGGTGCCAGAGAACGGAGATACTTTTAAAATCGGCATTTCATGTGGTCCATTGGCACGGTTTAAAGGGCTACAAGTGAGTCCCGATTTTGCGCTTTCACGGGTCTATCGTGGTACACGTTTGGCAATGGTTAATCTTGAGCGGGCTTTACACGCAACCTTTTTCCCCTGGAATGCGCCGTGGGAGAAAAGCGTCGGTGGCGGGCATACTGAATGGTTTACACGAGAGTGTCTTGATAAGGTTTTGGCTCATATCGAATATCTAAATGATATGTGGGGAGGGATTCTCGAGCGCATTAAGTCGAATGATTTACTTCAGCGTCCAGTAGATGCTGCTTGCTCTTTCGAAAAAGAGCTGGATGTTACTTCTATCGTGACTTTCAAAGATGACGCAGGAATGAGGGACGTGGCTTATGTCTCCATATCTGGCTATGAACCGGACGCGATCCGCGCTCAATGTGAATTGCTGAAAGCAATGTTTATGCTTCGGACTAAATATCCCTGGGATACAGGGCGGGTGTGCTTCCCTATGGAAGAGTTAACCGCCACCATTGATTCCCAGCTTTACCACGATAATCCAGAGAAGTTTTTTAGCCTTTTAGCCGGTAATGGGCTTAACTGTGTGTCCGGGCTGGGGTGAAGTAGAATCCAACATGCCTCGCTCTTCGGTCCCTTCTTTTACGATCGACACGGGTACTTTGAGGCTGAACTTCCGGCGCTTACGCGTGCTATAGATACTATCGATTTCGAACGATTATTCGCTGCTCTTAGCAAATAACACTGATGCCCCTGAACGGGGCTTTTTTGTGCCTTTCTTGTAACTCTCAATCGTGCAAAATGAACCAAACATGCAGAGAATGCTATGTACAAGCATCTACGCATACATTATTATTTTATGCAGCATTTTTAATTAAATTCAAAAATACAGCATAAAGGATGACTTTCGATGAGTGATTCCAGCCAGCTTCACAAGGTTGCTCAAAGAGCAAACAGAATGCTCAATGTTCTGACTGAACAAGTACAGTTGCAAAAGGATGAGCTACACGCGAACGAGTTTTACCAGGTCTATGCGAAAGCGGCACTGGCAAAATTGCCTCTACTGACTCGAGCGAACGTTGACTATGCCGTAAGTGAAATGGAAGAAAAGGGTTATGTTTTCGATAAACGCCCTGCTGGCTCTTCAATGAAATATGCGATGTCAATTCAGAACATCATTGACATATATGAACATCGCGGAGTGCCAAAATACCGGGATCGCTACAGCGAAGCGTATGTGATTTTCATCTCCAATCTTAAAGGCGGTGTGTCAAAAACTGTATCGACGGTTTCTCTGGCGCATGCAATGCGTGCCCACCCTCATCTTCTGATGGAAGATTTAAGGATTCTGGTTATTGACCTTGATCCGCAATCTTCAGCAACGATGTTTTTAAGCCATAAACACTCTATTGGTATCGTAAACGCAACATCTGCACAGGCTATGTTGCAGAATGTAAGCCGTGAAGAGCTGTTAGAGGAGTTTATTGTTCCTTCTGTTGTACCTGGGGTTGACGTTATGCCTGCGTCGATTGACGATGCCTTTATTGCATCCGATTGGAGAGAGCTGTGCAATGAGCATCTACCGGGTCAGAACATCCATGCTGTCCTGAAAGAGAATGTGATTGATAAGCTGAAGAGCGATTATGACTTTATCCTCGTTGATAGTGGTCCTCACCTTGACGCCTTCCTGAAAAATGCTTTGGCCTCGGCCAATATACTGTTTACACCTCTGCCGCCTGCAACGGTTGATTTCCACTCATCGCTTAAATACGTTGCCCGCCTTCCTGAGTTGGTGAAACTCATTTCGGATGAAGGCTGCGAGTGTCAGCTTGCAACTAACATTGGTTTTATGTCCAAGTTGAGTAACAAGGCAGACCATAAGTATTGCCATAGCCTGGCTAAAGAAGTGTTCGGTGGGGATATGCTTGATGTTGTCCTCCCTCGCCTTGACGGTTTTGAACGCTGCGGCGAGTCTTTTGACACTGTTATTTCAGCTAACCCGGCAACGTATGTTGGTAGTGCTGATGCATTGAAGAACGCGCGAATTGCTGCGGAAGATTTTGCTAAAGCAGTTTTTGACCGTATTGAATTTATCAGATCTAACTGAGGAGTAAGAAACCCCCATGTCAAAGAAAAACAGACCAACAATTGGGCGAACCCTTAATCCTTCAATATTAAGCGGATTTGATAGTTCTTCAGCCTCTGGCGATCGAGTCGAGCAGGTATTCAAGTTATCAACTGGTCGCCAGGCCACATTTATTGAAGAGGTAATACCTCCGAACCAGGTAGAAAGCGATACCTTTGTTGATCAGCATAACAACGGGCGTGACCAGGCATCTCTTACGCCAAAATCATTAAAAAGTATCCGAAGCACTATTAAGCATCAGCAATTTTACCCTGCAATAGGTGTTAGACGGGCTACAGGGAAAATTGAAATTTTGGATGGTTCCCGGCGTCGAGCTTCTGCCATCTTAGAGAACGTAGGGTTGCGGGTTTTAGTCACGGACCAGGAGATCAGCGTTCAGGAAGCGCAAAATTTAGCGAAAGACGTTCAGACAGCATTGCAGCACAGCATTCGAGAAATAGGTCTGCGTTTGATGCGAATGAAAAATGATGGGATGAGTCAGAAGGATATTGCAGCCAAAGAAGGGCTGTCTCAGGCGAAGGTCACGCGTGCTCTCCAGGCAGCGAGTGCTCCGGAAGAATTAGTCGCCCTTTTCCCTGTTCAGTCGGAATTAACCTTTTCGGACTACAAAACGCTTTGTGCTGTTGGCGACGAAATGGGGAACAAGAATTTAGAGTTTGATCAGCTTATTCAAAACATATCCCCGGAAATAAACGACATCTTATCCATTGAAGAAATGGCCGAAGATGAAGTTAAAAATAAAATCCTGCGCTTGATAACAAAGGAAGCCTCACTACTCACGGATAAAGGTTCTAAAGATAAGTCCGTAGTTACTGAATTATGGAAATTTGAGGACAAGGATCGCTTTGCAAGGAAGCGCGTGAAAGGCCGTGCATTTTCTTATGAGTTTAATCGACTTTCAAAAGAGCTACAGGAAGAACTCGACAGGATGATTGGGCATATCCTTAGAAAGAGCCTCGATAAAAAGCCGAAGCCTTAAACTTTCGCCATTCAAATTTCACTATTAACCAACTGTTTTTAAAGTAAATCCATCTAAAATTTCAAGGTGAAATCGCCACGATTTCACCTTGGATTTTACCTTCCTCCCCTACTCCCGAAAAAAATAAAAAAATTGCTTGTCACGAGAAAGTCAACAAGTGACTTTCAATAAAATCTCTTCCGAAAAGGGATTCACACAAGTGCCTTGTGTTTAAGGAAGAGTAAATTGAGTAACTTACGCGAATACCAGAATCGTATTGCAGATATCGCAAAACGCTCTAAAGCTGTGCTTGGCTGGGCAAGCACTGCGCAGTTCGGTACTGATAACCAATTCATTAAAGATGATGCCGCGCGTGCCGCATCTATCCTTGAAGCTGCACGTAAAGACCCGGTTTTTGCGGGTATCTCTGATAATGCCACCGCTCAAATCGCTACAGCGTGGGCAAGTGCACTGGCTGACTACGCCGCAGCACATAAATCTATGCCGCGTCCGGAAATTCTGGCCTCCTGCCACCAGACGCTGGAAAACTGCCTGATTGAGTCCACCCGCAATAGCATGGATGCCACTAATAAAGCGATGCTGGAATCCGTCGCAGCAGAGATGATGAGCGTTTCTGACGGTGTTATGCGTCTGCCTTTATTCCTCGCGATGATCCTGCCTGTTCAGTTGGGGGCAGCTACCGCTGATGCGTGTACCTTCATTCCGGTTACGCGTGACCAGTCCGACATCTATGAAGTCTTTAACGTGGCAGGTTCCTCTTTTGGTTCTTATGCTGCTGGTGATGTTCTGGACATGCAATCCGTCGGTGTGTACAGCCAGTTACGCCGCCGCTATGTGCTGGTGGCAAGCTCCGATGGCACCAGCAAAACCGCAACCTTCAAGATGGAAGACTTCGAAGGCCAGAATGTACCAATCCGAAAAGGTCGCACTAATATCTACGTTAACCGTATTAAGTCTGTTGTTGATAACGGTTCCGGCAGCCTACTTCACTCGTTTACTAATGCTGCTGGTGAGCAAATCACTGTTACCTGCTCTCTGAACTACAACATTGGTCAGATTGCCCTGTCGTTCTCCAAAGCGCCGGATAAAGGCACTGAGATCGCAATTGAGACGGAAATCAATATTGAAGCCGCTCCTGAGCTGATCCCGCTGATCAACCACGAAATGAAGAAATACACCCTGTTCCCAAGCCAGTTCGTTATCGCGGCTGAGCACACGGTACAGGCGGCGTATGAAGCACAGCGTGAATTTGGTCTGGACCTGGGTTCCCTACAGTTCCGCACCCTGAAGGAATACCTGTCTCATGAACAGGATATGCTGCGTCTTCGCATCATGATCTGGCGTACTCTTGCGACCGACACCTTTGACATCGCTCTGCCGGTTAACCAGTCCTTTGATGTATGGGCAACCATCATTCGTGGCAAATTCCAGACTGTATATCGCGACATTATTGAGCGCGTTAAATCTTCTGGTGCGATGGGGATGTTTGCTGGTGCTGATGCAGCATCTTTCTTCAAACAGTTGCCGAAGGATTTCTTCCAGCCAGCCGAAGACTATATCCAGACTCCGTATGTTCACTACATCGGTACCCTGTTCGGTAACGTGAAAGTGTACGAAGTACCTGCTGGTATTTGTAAGAACTTAACGACAGAGAACATTCAGTTCAGCTCGATGGATGTGCTGTGCTACGTCCGTGATGAAAATCCGGGTAAAGCAGGCTTCGTGACTGGTGATGCTGTCCCGGCCATCCCGTTCCAGCATCCGACCACTCCGGCGCTGGTCAACCGTACCACGCTGTGGGGTTCGGCTATCAACGATATGCACCCACGCAACGGCGCTGATTACTTCACTCGTGTAACGCTGACAATGGCCAAAAAAGGCGGGCTTAACTTCATAAGCGGCGACACGATTGATGCCGGTGACTCTGAGTAATCAGGGGAAGTTCTCCGTTTAACATAGCGCCCCGTGCGGGGCGCATAACAGGGAAAGTTATGTCTCAATATTCAATTCAACAGTCATTAGGTAATGCATCCGGCGTCGCTGTTAGCCCGATCAATGCCGATGCGACGTTATCTACCGGTGTTGCATTAAATAGCAGCTTGTGGGCTGGTATTGGCGTATTTGCGCGTGGCAAGCCGTTTACTGTTCTTGCGGTTACTGAGTCCAATTACGAAGATGTTCTCGGCGAACCGCTGAAGCCGTCTTCCGGCTCACAGTTCGAACCAATTCGCCATGTGTACGAAGCTATTCAGCAAACGTCAGGTTATATTGTTCGTGCTGTTCCGGATGATGCGAAGTTCCCGATTATTATGTTCGATGAATCAGGCGAACCGGCTTACAGTGCGTTGCCATACGGTTCTGAAATTGAACTTGATAGCGGCGAAGCCTTTGCTATCTACGTTGATGATGGTGATCCGTGTATTTCACCTACCCGTGAGTTAACCATCGAAACGGCAACAGCGGACAGCGCAGGTAATGAACGCTTCCTCCTGAAACTGACCCAGACGACTTCGCTCGGCGTGGTAACGACCCTGGAGACACACACTGTGTCTTTGGCGGAAGAAGCGAAAGATGACATGGGCCGCTTGTGTTATCTGCCTACGGCTCTGGAAGCCCGTTCTAAATATCTGCGCGCGGTTGTTAATGAAGAGCTGATTTCGACGGCGAAAGTAACAAATAAAAAATCGCTGGCGTTCACTGGCGGTACCAACGGCGATCAGTCGAACATTTCCACTGCTGCTTACCTGCGTGCGGTGAAAGTGCTGAACAATGCGCCGTACATGTACACCGCTGTTCTCGGCCTGGGTTGCTATGACAATGCGGCGATCACTGCGTTAGGTAATATCTGTTCTGATCGCTTGATTGATGGCTTCTTTGATGTCAAACCGACATTGACGTACACGGAAGCGATCTCTGCTGTTGAAGATACCGGTTTACTTGGTACCGATTATGTAAGCTGTGCTGTCTATCATTTCCCGTTCTCCTGCAAAGACAAATGGACCCAATCCCGCGTGGTCTTCGGTCTGTCTGGCGCGGCGTATGCAGCGAAAGCTCGTGGCGTCAAGAAAAACTCCGATGTCGGCGGTTGGCATTACTCACCGGCTGGTGAAGAACGTGCCGTCATTGCTCGTGCATCACTTCAACCGCTGTATCCGGAAGACACCCCGGACGAAGAAGCTATGGTCAAGGGCCGACTCAATAAAGTATCTGTAGGTACTTCTGGCCAGATGATCATCGACGATGCTTTAACTTGCTGCACGCAGGATAACTATCTGCACTTCCAGCACGTCCCATCCCTGATGAATGCAATCAGCCGTTTCTTTGTCCAGTTAGCCCGACAGATGAAGCATAGCCCGGACGGTATTACTGCGGCTGGCCTGACTAAAGGGATGACCAAACTTTTAGATCGCTTTGTCGCCTCCGGCGCTCTGGTGGCTCCTCGTGATCCTGATGCTGACGGTACAGAACCGTATGTGCTGAAAGTTACGCAGGCGGAATTCGATAAATGGGAAGTAGTCTGGGCCTGCTGCCCGACTGGCGTAGCCCGTCGTATCCAGGGCGTACCGCTGCTTATTAAGTAAGGGAATACAATGAGCAAAAACTTTTTTCAATCCGGGGCATTTTTGGGGAATGGACTGTCTCGTTTCGCTTTGAACTCTGATCCTGTGCAGCTGATGGAGTCTGCCCGAGCAAGCGCCGAACCGCCAACAGATCCGGTTATTAATAATAATCAGGAACCGGCGGCACAGACTTACGATAACGTTCCATCTGCCCCGGCTCCTGAGCAAATCCTGGAAGGGAAAGACGGTAAAGAATGGACCGTCGAACAGGCGCACCAGATGATTCTGGAAGCTGCAAATCGAAGTGCTATGCAGAATGCGTTGAGTGATGCGGCCGACGCCGTTTTCGCCTGGGCTGATAGCGGTGATCTGACTTTCGACTCCCTTGATGGTTTCGTTCAGGCTATCGCTGGTATCTCTGATGACGACGACTCCGAAGTTACAGAAGAACAGGACGATGCCTATAACGAAGCATGGGCAAATGTTGCTGACTTCCTCGCAGCATGCGGTGTAGATGATGACCTGATCGAAGCACTGGCTGACGATGAAGACGACGACGCAGCCGCTGATGTTGGTGCCTCTATCGCTGGTTTAGATAGCGACGACCGTGACGAACTGGAAGCGGCGTTTGTTGTAGCTGGCACTTCTGATGAAATGCTGACTGAAGCATTTAAGAAGGTTGTTCGTAACGGTGAGATCAAACTCATCCGTAAACGCCTGCGTAAAAAACGTCTGACTGCGGCTCAAAAATCGGCGCTGAAAAAAGCGCGTCGAAAAGCCCAGACCGGCGCGGCAAAACTTGCCCGCAAAAAGTCAATGAAACTGCGCCGTAAGCGCCTTGGCTAAAGGAGGAGGCCGGAGAACTCCGGCCTTTAACTTGAATGGCACCTATACCTTATGGGGTTTACAGCCAGGCTGACGGTGTATCGCCATTTCTGAAAGTTACTTTAACGAACTCTCAGTACCAGGTTACCGGATATATCAGCCAGGGGGCAGCAATGAATATGGCCCAGAATTGGGAAGCGCCGTTTACCGGTATGTCCATGGGGTCTGTTGCTGGTGCTTTCAGTGGTTTTGCGCAGGTTGGTACTGAAACAACGTCGGTGGCCCGTTGGAACAGCTTAATGGTTTGGGAGGGGGGAACACCGCCGACTTTCACGCTGCCAGTAACTTTCATCGCTTTGTTTGACCCATTCACGGAGGTTTCAGGAGCTATCGCCGCATTGTCAGCGATGATTAGCCCGGAACTTAAAGATGCCAGTATTGGTGGTCGAATCCCGGAGCGTGTGACGCTAAACATTGGTCGCCGGATCAACATCATTGATGTCGCTATCCAGGACATAAGTTTCGATCTCGATGCGCCCAGGGACAGCAATGGGCATTTCCTGAAAAACACCGTCAACCTCCAGTTGACCGGTTCTTCGATATATAACAGCTCCGATATTGTTCGGGCGTTCCAGTAAAAGGATTTTATATGGGGCACAATAACACTAAGGGAAACCGTAAATTTATTAAGGGCCGCTATACTGCCAACGCGGCCAAAGGCGAACGACTGGTATCTTCTGAATTCCAGCTCACTTTTGCAGGCCATGAAGATATCAGCGTACTGGTTCGCACGTCGCAAATTCCTGAAATGACCCGCGAGGATGTGGAGGACTATGGTCCGAATGGTGTGAAGTTCAACCAGCACGGACCAATTCGAAACTCTGGGGAAATCCAGGTCCAGTGCGTGGAGACTATCGAAGGCGATATTCTTCAGTTCATCAAGGATCGCATTGCGGCGAAGGACTATGTTGATATCACGATGGCTGCTACCCCTGAATCCAAATCTTCCGGGGTTAACGCTGTAACAAAAGCTGCTACAACAATTGAAATGTTGGACTGCAAAATCTACAGTGATGCAATCGACTTTAGTACCGAAGATGTGACTGCCGCTGTGCGCCCGTCACTTCGTATCGTCTACAACTGGATTGAGTGGGATTAAGAGTCATCCCTTGTATTTTAAAGCTCCTTCGGGAGCTTTTTTATTTGGAGATGAAAGGGTGCATTGAGGATACCTGACACACTAAGAGTGGCGGAGATCTCTCCCCGCCAGGTCTCTTACCTTTCAGATTCGTAGGCTGTGAAGACAGTGACCTCCGTCTGGCCGGTTCGGATTCGTACCTCGCAGAGGTCTTTCCTCGTTACCAGTGCCGTCACAATGACGGTTAAACAGATGACGATCAGAGCGATTAACATCGCTTTTTGCTGCTTCATAGCCTGCTTCTCCTTGACCTTTTGGTCGGTAAGAGGCTAATCTACGTATGCTAAGCATAGATATGGCCTCAGATTAATGTTAAGCGTCTTGCAGGACGCGTAATGTTATCTGGGGCTTTCTTCTATCTGCTTTTCGGGTAATGCCTGAAGCAGATAGCCTCAAGCACCCGCAACGATTGTATCAATGTCTGGCTTTTTTTCTATAGAAATCACCTGGAAGGGTGAATATCCACATCAGAAGAAATGTTGCAGCAAACATGATCCCTAATGGCCAGACCGCGCCAAAGAAAATCCATACTAAGATCTCCTCTGCTCGTTCTTTGCGGTCGATATCGACAAGCATTTTTCGGCTGATCATGTATACACAGAAGCCAATACAAACATATCCTGCAAAAGCGATCGCTAACTGTAAAAAATTAGATTGCATCTCCGACCTCAAACTGAAAACGCCAGGTGACTCCAGATTAGAGCAATCTATCACCCTCTGAATCCTGCCGGTATACCCCATTGTTCGTTATCTTTATTTTTGGCTAAAACCGCATTAAGAGCTTCGTTTACCGTCATGCAATGCGGCAGATTATCGAAGTTTGATATCCCGCCAATATCAGGAGAACGCTTGTCCTTCAGGTAAGCATATTTCCGCGCTGCCGCCTCTACTTTCTGCTTGAACTCATGTTTTTGAGCGCGTTTTTTGGATAACCGCAGATTGTCAGCCTTTGCTTTTGCCTCAGCGATCCATGAAGTCAATTTTTTGAGTCTGGTCGTTCCGGCACCGCCGGAAACTGATCTTTTTGTTTTTTTAACTTGTGACTTCTTATTCTTTATTGCCACGTCATCCTGACAGGGGGAGGGGGTATCATTTTGACATGGGGGTGTGGATAAAAAATTAAATAAAGCCAATGTCTTAGCGAGAACAGCTTTAACCTTGGTTGCCGCTGAAGAGATCTTTAATTTGCTTTCAATCAGCGCATTTTTGGCTTGTTGTGCGAAGGCCAAAAAGGATGGTGTAAACCGGTACAGGTTAGCGCGACGTTCACGGTGATCGCCGATAACAATCTCTACAGACAGAATTCCTTTGTTTACAGCTTCACGGAATGCACGAACGACGGTTGATTGGCTATAACCAGTTTCTGCCGCGATCAGGCGGTGAGGCTTGTGAATGAAGTATTCACTGGTTGTTGCCGCTAGATTTGCACATTGCGACAGGATATGCCCGGCGCTACGGGATAGACCGGAGTGTGTTACAAAGCAGGCCAATTCATAGCCAGAAAAAGTAAAATCGCTCATCGTTATACAGCTCAGGAAAGTGACTTTAGCCAGCATTACAATGCTGGTGGTTCTTACTACGTCTGTTAGCGCGTTGCCGCGACAGGTACCAGCACACCAGTATCAAGCAATCGCTTCATCAGCCACTGCTGACCTTTGCCGGTTATACGAGTCGTGAAAGAAATCCTGCTTCCATTGCTTGTATCGATCACGGTTTCTTTAAGGGTGAAATACCCACGGGATATGTATTCTTGTTTGGGGACGTTCCTGCGTTCACCGGTTGCGATCAGAATTCCGTTATCACGCAACCAGGTGAAGAGATAGTTTTGGCCCAGACCGAGCACTTTGGCATAGTTGCCGATTAGAACCCCGCTGGCGGTAGCAACGCGTTCGGCGAATTCGACTTTAGGTGCATCCATAAGCATTTTTTGTTCCAGCCGTTGCTTTTGCTCTGCCAGGTCGGCAGCCAAACGGAGAGCTTCAGGGAGACTCTGCGGAATAGCAGGTTGTAATCTTCCGGCTCGATAGTCGATAAATGTCTGGTTTACCTTCAGCCGAAACGCGGGAGAAATCCAACCAGCGTACTCCACTGCGAGCAATTCATGGGCAAAAGTGCCGCCGCCACGGCCTTCGAACGAAACTATGCAATTCTGCATAGTTTCTTTTTCAAGCTCTTCGATGAGCTGTTTAGCTGACAGCGTTCTTAGCCATTGAGCTGGCGCTTTATGGGCACCGAGTCCGCTCGCTCTGTGTAGAGCATTAAGGTTGTAACGGCCAGCGCGGTCGGTCGTAATTTCAACACCACAAATAACGGGCAGAGTGGTTGAAGGATCGACATTTTGATGAAGGTTTGATATATTCATATCCGCATTGAATGTTTGTTGCATTTTTTCTCCAAATTTGCATCAACCTTCAATCACCAGCTCGAAATGGTGATTCTTTGCACTTAGAAAACGAAATTTATTAGAGCAAATTTTTCTGACTCGATCCAGATCGGGTTGGTCGATCTGCTCAGAAACCTGCCAGTTTGCTGGCAGGTTTTTTCTTTTGTTAACCTATTGCTACTGGTTTTAACAAACCAGCATCAAGTAGCTTGCGAGTTAACCACTGCTGGCCTTTACCCGTTAATTGGGGCGTCAGCCGTATCTGGTAGCCATTTTCATCATCCAGCACCACTTCTTTCACCGTGAAATACCCGGCGTTAATGTACTGCTGGCGCGGTACGTTTTTGCGCGCACCAAAAGCCATGAGAATGCCGTTCTGGCGCAACCATGAGAAAAGGGCGTTTTGCTTAAGTCCAACGACCTTTGCAAAGTTCCCGATCAGGATTCCATTAGCCGCTGATACCCGGTCGGCAAAATCGACTTTAGGGGCTGCGGCCACCAGCTGTTGTTCCAACTGCATTTTCTGTTCTGCCAACTCGGCAGCCAGGCGTAGAGCGTCTGGTAATGTTTGGGGGATCGATGGGGCAGGGGAGTTTGCCTGCTGCAATTCTTCCAGTTTGTCGATCAGCGAACGGCGGACTGCTTTTGACTCGCGCGCGGCGACTCGCAGGGCTTGTTTGTAGGTCATGGTTATGACAACCATAGGCGTACCGCCACCTGGCGGCACGGTTGCACTTTTTGTGTAACCGTCCTCACCTTCTAATTCGTCGAGTATTTTTTTGATGAATTTGTTGTTCCGAACCTCTGGTTCCCCACATAACTTACGCGCTTCATTGACCATCTTTAACAGCGTCTGGCTGTCGATTGTGTCTCCAGTGTTGGAGATAACATTCACAGCTGGTGATGGCGTAGCTGAAGCAACAGATGCTGGTTTTTTAACATTCAAATTATTACTGGTCATTCTATGTGCCTCCTTTCTCATTTCTGCTGCCACCGTTGCGTAACGTAGACGTCCTTGTTCAATCAAATAATCCCTGATCTCGGCTATCAGTAGCCTGTTGATCACAGCCTTATCTGTTCGGGTATAAAAACGTCTGGTTATCATGAAATAGTTGGCAATTGCGCCGGGGATCTCCCGTGTCGGCATACAGGCAGTATGCAGTGCGATCGCTTCGGCTATGTCATTACGGGTGACGAGAGGTTTTTTCATAAAACCCCCTGAACGTCGGAAGAGAAGGGGAGGTTCCAGTAACTAAGTGAATTGCGCGAGTTAGTTGAAAAACGGGCAGTAAAAATGCAGGGGCCATCAGGCAATTGAGAGCGTGCTTCGTCTTCTGTTGCTGCGATGACGAAGTGATAGTGGTGTTTTTTGCAGGAATAGAAACGCCAGATGAATTCTTGGCGTGCGCAAGGATTGGCATTAACCATAGTTACGGCCTCACAATCAGGTTTAACAACCTGCTACCCGCTGCTAAACAGGTGGCAGGACGTGACGGGGTTAGCAGACTGGCGATTGTGAAACCAGCAGGCCGAAGCCTCCCCATCACGCCCCACCATAATTTGGGCGTAACGCAGTTTTACGGACACAAAAATACCGCAATATCGGATATCTGCGGCTGTCCGCACAATCATTCAGGCTGCTAAACCCGGTCGCAGAATTTGCTACGACGGCGAAACTATAAGCCTGAACGATTAAAAGGTCAATATGATGCAAAAAGATAGCATTCGCGACTTAAAAATACAAATTTATTAGAGCAGATTAGTGTCGTGCAATAGATATATTATTTGTGATGAAAAATAATGCAGAGGGATATTGTAACTTTAAGATGGATATCAATAGTCGATACATAAATTAAGTTAGCAATAAACTATTAACTTAAGAAATAATGCAGATGGTGAACTTGTCTCTGACTTTTCAGCTATACACAATAAGTTAGGGATAGCTTATAAAAAGTTGATTAATTGATATAAGTCAATGGGAGTATTCTTGTTTACTTTCCGTTCTCGTGGTAACTTCTCGCCGGTTTTTGTTTTTCTGGGATGATTCTTATGTCTAAAAAGTATACTTTATGCGCTCTTGTTGTATCTGCAATTCTTCTTTCTGGGTGTCAATCTAGCGGTGCTGATTATGCTGCCGATGTTTATGATACCGCTCAATTGAATTCGAAGCAGGAAACAAAGACAGTCAATATTATCTCTGTGCTTCCAGCTAAAGTGAAAGTTGATAATAAAGCTAATAAAGAAGCGGCACAGACATTTGGTGCGGTACTGGGAGCTGTTGCTGGGGGCGTTGCCGGTTATAATGTTAAAGGCACATCGACACTGGGTGCTGTAGCTGGCGGTACTGGTGGTGCGGCTCTTGGTGCAGCGGCTGGTTCTTTGGTTAGTGATAAAACAATTGTTGAAGGTGTTTCACTGACTTATAAAGAAGGAACTAAGGTGTTCACTTCAACTCAAGTTGGTAAAGCATGCCAGTTTACAACGGGGCTTGCTGTGCTTATTTCAACTAAAGATAATGAAACTCGAATTCAGCCAAATGCTACTTGTCCAGAAAAGAAATAATTTATGAATAAAATTATTTTATTTCTAATCTTTTCTACGTTTAGTGTAGGCACTGCCTTGGCTAACTCGTTGCAAAGTCAAATTGCTGCTATTGCTCAAGCGGAAAATGAAGGGCGAGCTAAAGAGCAGCAAGCTGAGGATGCCAGAAAAGAACTTATTCGCCAACAAGCACAAGCTGAACGTATTAGAAGAGAAAAAGCAGCATCTGCCGCTGCTGCACGCGAAAAACAGCGTGTTGCTGCAGAAAATGAACGTAGAGCGAAACGAGAAGCCGAGCTAGCAAATGACAAGAAGCGAGATCAAGCTTATGAGGATGAGCTTCGCAAGCTGCAACTCGAAAGCATGAAACTCGAACTGCAAGCAAAAGCGGCTCGTGTCCAGCGAGAAAACGATTTTATAGAGCAGGAGTTGAAGGAGAGAGCAGCTAAGACAGATGTAATTCAGTCTGAGGCTGATGCAAATAGAAATATTTCTACAGGAAGTAAAGATTTACTGCAAAGCGAAGGAAAAGCTAGAGAGAAGAAAGCTAGCAGTTGGTGGTAGTAATCGCTACGATTGCGAGCATACTGTCACAAATGACAACTCGTAGAATCTGTTAACAAACTAGATTCTACGAGGTTTCAATGACACCACGACAATTACTCGAAGACGTCAAATCCCGCTTCACACCTTTGATTGCGGATGAACCTGCCTTACTGGAATCCCT
Organism: Escherichia sp. WS338; assembly: GCF_046486405.1. Classification (NCBI taxonomy): domain Bacteria; kingdom Pseudomonadati; phylum Pseudomonadota; class Gammaproteobacteria; order Enterobacterales; family Enterobacteriaceae; genus Escherichia; species Escherichia sp. WS338. Next base: position 30,328 of record NZ_JBJQLL010000033.1, read on the forward strand.
GCTAAGAAAAGCATTGGGAACCTACCAGGATAGGGCGGGACACATCAAGCGGATACGCTTCACTGATCAGACCTGTAAATCACTTGCTTGCCCTGCTGATTTTCTTGCGCTCGTATCGGTTACGGATCATACCGGCGATCTTGTCTACTCCGATGTTTACGATGGGAATATCGAGCTTGAAGATACTCATCGAGCGGTATACCCGCTGAATGTGTCATATCTGGCTAATTTACGTGATATGGATCTGGATAATAGGGAAGTGCCACCTGAAATCATTGGGTTACTTTCTGACTATCTGGAAGTGTTAATCGCGATACCTAACACTGATCGCCTGCGAAGAATATCTATCGCGGGGAAACTCGATGCCAGCAATTTATCCGACGAGAACACGCTGTATCAGCGAAAGCTGGATCTGGAAGAGAAAATGAGCGCAACAAGGGCAATTATCCCGGGGATTGTTCTTTTCTCATCCATGTTGAAGTGAGGGGGCTGATATGGGGCTTAATGTTGCTTCAGTAAAGTCTTATGTATCTTCGGCATTAACGACGACATTATTTGGCTCCGGCGTTGGTGAGCGGGAAGTTGGTAAGCTGACGTCAATCATCATGAACAAAATGCTGTTCGCGCAAGGATGGCAGTTCTCTGTCGAAGTTGATGGTCTGGAAGGGGCAGACTTCTTTGCTAAAGACATTACCTACCACGATTACAGCATCGAATATGAAACGATTAAAATCGGCGGAGGGAATATCCTTCAGCCAACGGAGCGTTCGCCTGGGCAGATAACAATGATGGTCAGGGATACCGTTGATGGCCTCGTTTTGGACTGGTTTAAGACGGCAAAAGGTCGGGTGATCAATCCGGACGGTACCGGGAATATACCGTCTAAATATTTGCTCAATGTGCGTATTTATCGGTTGCTGTCCTCCGGTTTAACCAAACTGGAAAATGAGATGACGGTATTCCCGGTCACTACCGGCGATGTCACCTATGCGCGGGATCAGGTTACGGAATTTAAGTCATTCCCAATGACCTTCGCATTGCACAGCACGTTTAACCAATCCTCAAGTTCTTTAGCTTCCCTTCTGGGCTTTAGTTTTTCTCTTTGAATTAAGGAGCAAGGATGCTTTTACCTCTTTTCCCGCTACCATCGCGGCCAACTGAATTGATCCAGTTCCGTCAGCCAAATATTGCTGATGCGATGCGTTTCAACTCGATAACACCGGAGGAACAAGAACAACAGACAACGGCGTATTTAAAAGTCTTGCTGGCTGAACCCGCGAAATATGATCCCCTGACATGGACGGCGCAGGACCGGATTACCGCGTTATGGTGGATATTTACTGGCTCCCGTGAAACACCGGTCGAGACATTCACCTACACCTGTAAACATTGCGGTAAAGAGCATTATTACGATTGCGATATGAATGCTCTGGCTGAAGATATCCAGGTCCTGGAAGTGGAACCGTTCATTGACGATATTGAGGTGTCTGTAGAGGGCGTGCCTTATCAATGGCGTATCGTGCCGCTTGATGGTTGGGCAATGGAAATGCTGGAGATGCGCCGTGCAGCATTGCCACCTGAAGACGACGCGGAATTCAAAGAAGCGATCGTTGATTTGCGTTTTTGGGAATTCGCTTATCAGTGTGAACTTTATAACGATGTTAGCGGTACTCGTGAAGAGCAGGCTGAGCGTCGTTATGAAACGATCAAACGGATGGCCATTGATACTGAATTTATGAAGCTGGCGGCACACATCCGGCTGGCTCATGAAAAGCTCGAACATGGTTTACCGTGCTACATCGATAAAGGCGAAATGCGTCTTCGTCTCCCGCCGCACAAATGCCCAAACCAGGATACAAAGGAGTCCACAGAGGGTGCGTATACCCGTCTGTGGGTGCCCTTTCGGGCTACCGACTTCATTCCACAGGTGGGGATTGAAAAGCTATCAGACCTTAGTGTCCAACCTGGTTTTGTATGGGGGTATACCGATTCAGGACGCTGAAAGGCTCACTGAATCCTATGCGTTTTTCCTGTTGGAGAAACTGGAAGAAAAACTTAAACCGAAGCGGTAGGCGATAAGATCATGGAAAGAAAAAACGCCAACATTGACGATGTGATAAGGACGGTTGAAACCGCCAGCGCAAAAGAGCTGGAAGAGCTTGCAGGTATTCGGGAAGCCGTTGAAGATTTGAAAGGGGGGCGAGTTGCTACAGTTGATCCTGTCTCTCGCAGTGTGTCGGCATTAAATCGCACAATCGAAAATTCCCGGCCAGACTTTGTGGCCAATGCGCCATCAGTGGACCCTATTGTTGAGGCAATGAAACGGCTTAATTTAGGGGACGTTTCTCGTGTAGTTCAGGAGGATGTTGCTCTACAGGAACCGCAGGCCAAATCAACTACGCGAAAGGGTAAAAAACGACGCAAGAAGGCTATAACAGAAGATGTAAAGGCGCAACGGACCGAAGCAGCCGAACACGCTCGCGAAATGTTCGGTCAAAAAGGCGGTGCGCAAAAAAGCCAAAACCAACGCGATGCGCGTGGTCGTTTTATTGGAAAGTCAGGGAGTAAGGCCGCAGCGGAAGATGCCCGTGCTGAACGTGCTGAAAAGGCTAGGCGCAAAGAGGATGATGAGCGTCTAAATGCTGAATCAGGTTTATTAAAAAAACTGTCAAAAGTAGCTGAAGGCATAGGTAACCCTTCAGAGACTCGTGCCGTCGATGCGTTAGGTTATGCCGTTGCTGGTCCATTGTGGGCAGCAGGGAAGGAGCTTGGCGGGATATCAAAAGAAGTTGGTGGATCGCTTAATGGTGCCAGAAAGTCTATTGCCGATGTGATTCGTGGCAATGACGATAACAGCCGTAGAAAAGGTTTTTTTAGGCGTAAATCGCAAAATAGTGCCGATGTCGTTCAGGTTAACACCCAAAAACGGACGGTTCAGGAACTTCAGGAGCAGACCAGCGAAATTAAAGAGGGCAATGACAAGATTCTCCGCGCCCTTGATCAGATAGCCAAAAACACCGGGAAAAAGAAGGGCGGCTTGCTGTCCAAACTATTTAGCCTGTTAGGGAAGGGGGCCGGTGGCGTCGCGTCGTTGTTAATGGGGCGTGGCATGCTGAAAAAAGCTGGAGCACTCGCTTTTGGCGCTCTGGGGGCAAAGAAACTTGTAGGAATGCTACGCGGTGGTGGCAAGAAGACTCTCGCCCATGAAGGCGGAGATTTGGCTGCCCGGGCAGCAGGTAAACTTGGATTAAAGGCAGTTGGTAAAGGGGCGTTACGCGCAATTCCCCTAGTCGGCACAGTGGCTGGAGGTATTTATGATGCGGTAACCGGTTGGAATGATACAGAAGCGCAACGTCGAGCGTTTGGGCTTAAATCAGGACAAGATCCATCATTCCAGCAAAAAGCCGCTTATACGTTAGCTAATGTTCTTGATATGGGGGGACTGGTATCTGGTATTAGCAGCGCCATTGGTGAGGTTCTCAAATCACTTGGATTTGAGGATATCGGCAATATGTTGCAATCATTTTCGACGGAAAGTATTGCCCAGGCCATTGATAGTGGGATTACCAACTTAGAAACATATATTTCTAACCTTGGCGACACCATTTCTACCAAGTTCGATGATTACACAGCAAAGATTGGTGATGCTGTTTCAGCATGGTTTAGCGATACATCTAATAAGCTGCTTGAAAAGCTGGATGCCATCAAAGACTTCTTTACTGTCGATAACCTGAAACAGGTTTTCAGTGATGCAATTGATAGTGCAATTGATTTCATTAAGAACCCAGGGAAACATATTAAAGAGGCGGCTGGTAATATTTGGGATGGGGTTAAAAATTTCCCCGGTAAAGCATTAGATGCAGCGGTTGATGCCGTTAAAAATACCCCTGCGGCAATGATTGTATCAAAAATACCCAATCCGATCGGCGAGGCTAATGCGAAAGAAATCACTCCAGAGTTAAAAGCTCCGGTTAATAGCCACCAGGAGACATCTGATTCTAAAACTGAATCCGATGCCAAACAGACTAATATTGTTACCCGCGTGATAAATGCGGCACTGGACACGGCGAAAGATAGCAATAAAACAGTTAAAGAAACTGCTAATCAGATTATCAATGCAAATGCCGTAGAAACGGGCAATGAACCGCCCCGGAAATCCTGGAGACTAAACTCCCTGAGAAAGAGGTAAACAGGATGACTAAAAATACTCGTTTTTCCCCCGAAGTCCGTCAGCGGGCGATTCGTATGGTT
>NZ_JBJQLL010000034.1:0-34038 GCF_046486405.1 Escherichia sp. WS338
ATTCATTGCTACAGATGATTGATACCACTTACAGGCGGAGTAGTTCACTTTATTGCCACCAGACCACCGACCGGATTGGCACGGAGGCCAGTGCCAATCCGGTGTGTGGAGGGCATTAGGTGGAAAGCTCAAGGTTACTCAACTTTCCAGCACTGGTTACTTGGGGCAATTTGACTTTTGTGCCATTGCCAGAATGGGAAATGCTGAGGATTCTCATTACTGCCAGGTAGTCGAGAGTCCATCTGGTTCACGAAAATGGTACAAATACGAGCACAAGACAGGTTGTATTGCGTCCTGTGTAACTCTCAATTAAGTTTGGTATCCAAATACTGAAAATACCCCTGAGCCACAAGAGTAGTTTTGGGCCGGATAAGAGGTGATCTGATAAGTTGCGCCAGCAGGGACAGCAAAAGAGATGAATGCTGTCTTCCCATAAGATGGGTTATTACTCGCATTTGTGCTAATCAATGCCCCTGCAACGTATCCCTGCAATCTGGATGTGTTAGCACAATCTCCCCCGGCGGAACCACCATTCCCTCCAGAGGCGTAAACAAACAGCGTACCACTTCCCGTATTGCGACCAGTAAATGATCCTCGGTGTGATCCAAGATTACTGTAACTACCGTTAGAGGAACCGGAAGTTCTCCACACACCGGATTGGCACGAAAGTATCGCCCCTGTACTGTCGCGGCCTACAAGCCCGTTAGGGGAGCAGGAAGCGCCAGCCGTTGCTGTTTTTTCAAGCTGTAAATACTCGCCTGTATAGAGGCGTCCATCAGCGCGTACAGTTCCACCTTTTACCTGGCCGCCAGTATAAATCCCTTTATTATTCACGCTGCGCAACCAGGACGAATCGGACATATACCAGCCGCCACCATAGGTACTGTTCATCCAGCCTTTGCTGTTTTTTGTGACCAGCCAGCCATTATTCGAAGTGATATCGCCGTTGGTTGTGGCTGTATTTCCTGAAATTGCGCCAGAGAACGTACCGTTACGTGCGCTGATATCGCCGGAGAGCGCGGCGGCGTTGCCGTTTAAAGTGCCGACGTTGTTCAGATTGTTGCTGTTCATATCAATCGCCGTATGCATCCTGTTAAGGTCGGGACGATTGGTTATGGAGTAACGATATAAACGGTCGCTTTCCTGCAAATCAGCGCCAACAAGTGCCATTGCAATATGCCCGGTCGCGCAGTTCAGCCCGTAATTTGAAGGCGTGTCAGACCAGCCGCCACCCGCGCCAATCGCCTGCTTGCTGCTGTTGATGTAGCCGCCAAGCCCTTCAATCATGCTTGCTACCGAGCGCATTCCGGCTTCTGACAGGGACTGACCGCCATTACTACAGGTCAGGGCTTCCAGACGGGATGTTTTGCTGTTCTTTGCAATACCGGTAATGTAGCTTTGTCCAAAATTGGATTCAGAAAAACCAGATTTCAGATAGCCTTTCTGAATGAGTGTTGCTGGCGTGATTGTTTTGGGTAAAGAGCCAGCAAGTAGTGTTGATGCATTGTCAGCAACATAATTACGAACAGCGGTGTTATAGGTATTTGCGTGTTCTGCTGCATTCTGCCAGCGAACATTATTCAGATGGTTTTCAATGTTTTCATAAACTTTAGGGATAACCATCACCATTATGCCGATGACAAGCAATACCTCAAGGAGAGATACACCTTTATCTGTCTTTTTCATTGCTCTTAATCCTCAGAATAATATTCCCGGTACGAGTGAGTAAACAAACATTCCGCCACAAAGAAATGGGCCAAATGGGATATATTTTTTTTGCTTGTTTAATCCGCCAAGAGTGAAGAAAATAATTCCGCCGATAACGGCAATAAATACAATTGAACAGGCAATCTCAGGCGTTGGAAACCATACGCCAGTTCCTGCAATAAGTAGCACATCTCCCATGCCGAAACTTTCCGTTCCGTTTTTATATGCAAAGTAAAGTCTTACAAACAGCATAATGAAGAACATCAGTATTGCACAAAACAAACCAGACAATATATTGTTATTCCATGTCTGATATAACAGGCCGGAGAAGATAAATGTCACGGTATAAAGGCGTGGTAGTAGAAATGAAAGAAGGTCTATACAGGCCATTAATGTAAGGAAAGCATAGAAAATAATCACTATTATAGATTGAATCAGTGATAGCTGATTTAATGAAAGATACATAACGGCAAGCGTTGTCAGTATCAGGCAGTAATATTTCTCTGCTCCGGTTTTATAAGATACATTAAGTTTATTTAAACGGAATTTAACTTCATTGTAGGCGTAGCATTGACAGACGATATTTGCACAGCAAAGTATCGCCGTATTAAATATGCTGTTTAGCATAAGTTACCTTACCATGTATTTATTGTAGACATAGCGTGCGTATTTGATTCTTTTCTGTTCGTTACTTTCTTTGAAACCAGCGTTATAACTGCCAAGACAACTCCAGTTTATGCCGCATTTCTGAAAATGTGTTGCCAGAATCCACGCGCCAATCTGTATATTGAGACAGGGGTTATCAATAAGCTCTGATTTGTCTTTTATTACGCCAAGTTTTTTCAGGTTAGGGATGTGTGATGAATTAATTTGCATTAGTCCGTAATCGGTGCTTAATATTTTTCCTTTTTCTTTGTTGTGATTTATCCGGTCTGGTATGAGTGAACTTTCTACAGTGGCAATGCTTTTCAGAAGCAGGGGGTCAATCAGGTAACGTTGCCCGGCTTGTGCAAAGCAGGCATCAAATCGGGTCGTTGTCGCTGAATATGCGGGTTGCAATGAAAAGATTAATGATGAAATACATGATAGCAGGATATAAAGAACAGAACGCACAATACTCCTCCTTAAACATGGAAAAAAATAAGCGCCCGAAGGCGCTTATCCGATGCACATGAAAAATCAGGAATCAGTGCTGAAGGTCAGCGTATTGCTGTCAGATGCGCAAACAGTTGCTGCACTGACGGTTGATGTGGAAGTGTTGTTAATTTTGGAGATTGCGCTGGAAGAACGCAGGGCGTTTACCATTGCCATGCAGTTTTTCTGTGGGACATTGGCCTCTACAACATTGAAGGAGTATTTATCCGAAGAGGTGGTGATTGTAACGGAGCCGCCCCACGGGTTTTTCGCGCTTGCGCCAGTTGTATCTGCGATCATATCGGATGGCAGTAATCCTTGCGCGTAGAGAGTCTTAATATAGTTACTGTCAGTATAACGCCCCTGGAATTTCAGTGATTTCATGTTGGCAATCACTGTCAGGACATTGTTTTGTTCATTGGATGATTGAATGTTGGATTGCACCATTGAATAGAGTTTATATGCACTTGCTGCAAGTACAACAATAACACCAACAACCAATAACACTTCCATCAGTGTTGCCCCTTTGTCCTGTTCTTTTTTACGGCGTGCAGAAAGAGAAGAAAAAACAGAACGCATATTTAAAATATTAATAGAAGACATAATAAATAATTCCTTATTTATTGAGAGGTTAAAAATATTAGGGATTAGTGTTGCAGGACGTTACTGACATCGTAGAGAGCAGTAATCATCATTACAATAAATGCGAAAACAATTAATGCGGATACTACAGTTATCCAGATTCCTGTTGATTTGACTTTTCCTTTTGCTTCCTCCAGCCATTTATCAGCATAGTTAGACATCATCAATGCATTGTCAGCATTTTCAGAATGAAGTAATAGTTTGTTAATGCATAATTTCGATGGGAAGTCATAACCGCAACTTTTCATTGCCATTGCAAGTGACTGTCCAAGTAAAACATATCTCCTGATTTCTTTTATTCGTTCGAGTAGCCATCTGTTTTGAGTGCTGTTTTTCTCCAGCCTTTCCAGTGCTTTTGCAACGGGAATATCAATACTTAACATGGAGGCCATGTTGAAGAGAAAACTTACACCATTAAATGTTTTATAAAGTGACCAGGGGGGAATGTAATCAAGATACTGACGGCCCGGTCCTGTATAACGTGCAAGCGAATATCTGATCAGGAAAAACAGTACGATGCAGAAGCAGAGAATATACGTTCCGTTTTCTATCAGGAAACCAGACGTATCTGTCAGTAATCGCATAGAACTTGTCCAGCGTTCTTTCGGTGCGAGAGAAAGGAAAACAGGTGTTATGGTATCGTGGACCATATACATGTTTGCCAGACAACCAAAAACCAGTACGGATGGATAAATCATCGACATAACAAGAGTCATTGTCATTTCAGAACGACTTCTGACAATTTTTATGGCCTGAACTAATCCCCCGGCAAGGTCGCCGCGAATTTCACCGCTGGATATTAATTGATATTCATCCTCCTTTATATATTTTTTTAATGCTGAAGATATTGCCCCTGTGTTATTCAGTGCATTAAGGCACTCACAACAAATATAGTAGGTTGCAGAAGACCCCGTTTTCTTCCCGTAGTCTGTTTCTACATCAATCAGGTGTGTAAGAGCACGCTTTACATTTATGCCATCATTTAACATTCCAGATAAATCTTCATATAAACTTATTCTGGAATACCTGAATGTGTATTTTGCCAGCCAGTGGGATATTCCAGAGAAATCAATTTCTATCGAATTGAGTTTCTCAAATATATCTTTTATCGCCATGTCCCCTCCGGGAGCATTGAGTATTTATCTTCGTCAATGGGGGATATGAAGTGTGCGGACAGCGGATCTACCAGGCCATGATTAATCAGGTGTAATAAGTGCTGATTACGGGTAATTCCTCCAAGTTCATAGTGCCAGTATGATTTTGCTTCCAGACGCCCGGACTGACGATATAACTGAAAAAAACGTGCGTCGGGTGAGACGACTTCTGCTATAACCGTCCTTCCCGTTACGCCTTTATAACAGTGCTCGCAACCGTCAAGATTGCGCAACCGGACCTGTTCCGGCAGGCAATTTTCCTCAATGAGTTTCCGTTCTTCTGTACTCAGTTTGTCTGCCATTTCAGCATAAGTGCGCTTACAGTAAGGACAGAGTTTTTGTACCAGCCGTTGACTCAGCAGACCGATAAACAGAAGAGGATCTGCAATTAGCCTGGCCTGAATATTCTCCATTTCAAGGCGCTCAATAATATTCAGGGCATCGTTGGCGTGTAAGGTCGTCAACAGAAGGTGGCCTGTCATCGAGGCTTTGATTGCTGCTAATGCCGATGCGTGATCACGAATTTCGCCGTTCAGTATCGCGTCTGGATCAAGTCGCATAGCGGATTTAATCGCGTCAACCCAGCCATCGACGGAATCCCTGACTGCCGTCTGTATTGCGCCGGGAATGCGGCCCTCCGGCGGTGATTCAATGGTGAAAAGGCGTTTTCGGGGGAGACGCATATTATCGTTATGGTTGAAACCAAACGTGCTCAGATAGGCTTCTGAAGCCGTTCTCAGAGTCGTTGACTTACCGGACCCTGTAGGGCCGGATAAAACGATAATTCCTTCCGGGCGTTGTAACATTCGCCTGATTGTCTGGATTTGTTGTGGCATGTAGCCAAGTTCTTCGAAAGTGGGAATATCCTCGCTGTCATCTTTAATCAGGCGGAAGACCGCGTACACACCACCCACGCACGGATAATGCGAATAGCGCGCCCCAAAAAGATTTACAGGCTTCAGAAAATTCTCTGCGATACGTGCATCCTGCGGTATTGCCGGGTCAAACTGCGTACCTTTGATAACATCGCTCATTCCAGAATAGGCAGCACCCAGCAATTCCAGCCCTTCTTTACGCGGGATGACATCCAGAATTTCCAGTTCCCCATGCACGCGTGCTTCGACATAAGTGAACTCGGAACCGTCCCGACCAGGTGTGATGTGCAAATCGGAACTTCCCAGGTTGTTTGCTTTCGCCAGGTAGCTAATGACCTTTTCCTGGTTGCTGTTTAAGTGTTGTGATGAGTTTGAATCAGACCTTCTTTCGCTGTCCTGGTAGCGGGATGCGATAACATCAAGAGTGGTCCAGGTTATATTTACCTTTCCGGGATATTTAACATTCAGAGTGCCAATATAAGCCTGAACAGCACGCTGTCCTTTACTGTTATCAGCGATATAAACATGAACAGGTTTATCGTCTTTTTCAGATATACTGACGTATACAACATCAGAAATATCTTTTCCGGGATAGTCTGCGTCAGAAAAAAACATTATGTGTCGTCTCTTTCAATAGCATTAAAGAATAAGCTGGCGTTTCTCTGTACCATTCTGAATCCAGACGCCATTACCGGTGATTGATGCCACCTTATAAGAAGTACCAGGAATACTTTGCCCGACCTTGACATCAGTTACTGACCCGTCCAGGAGAGAAATTCGTGCTGACATTTGTTGTGGTGTACCAAATATTTCAATAACACGAAGTGATTTAGCGGCTACACGTTGCGCTGGTATATCGGTATCTGCAAGAGAAGAATACCCGGAAGAGGGCGTTATTGCTGGCGTTGCGGACGCTACACCATTCAAATCAAGATTACGCAATTCACTGACAGCCTTCTGACGCGCCAGCTTTGCTTCGTAAATTACCGTTTCAGCCTGAATCTGCTCTACCTGTAAAATGGTCGGAGATGAATATTTTATTTCGTCTTTTGGCGTGCTTTCAGATTCTGTTGCGTAAGCAAGTGAACTGAAAAAACAGACAGAAATAATCGTTGGTTTAATTATTTTTAACATAGAATGCACCTTTAATCTCATAATTCAGTCTTCCTTCTTCCAGTTTTATTCCTGCATACTGGAAGCGAACGGCAGGTTCATGAAAGTTAGCGAAAAGTATTGAAGGCGGGGTGCTGGTCTGAATCATTAATTCATACTCGTTCCACGGGAGAATTATTGGACGGCCTTCTTCATCTGTTTTTGTGTTTTCAATTTCCTGCCAGGTGAGTTTTAACCTCATTTTTTGTGCAAATGTTGTCAGGCGTTCCTGAATATCTGTTGCCTGTGGCAATGTGTCCGGGGTAATTGGATCAGGTGAAACGTCAAAACTGACAGGAAGAGAAAATCCCCCGGCGCTGCCTTCTGGCAATACAAAAGTTGCTGTGGTTGTCCCCTGGAATATTTCTCGTATCCGTGTGCTGAAGTCCTCGACCGTAACGCCGCTCAGTTCCTTATATGATGTGCGTAACAGCCCGTCATTACCGGATGTGCTGCATTCAGCAAGGTCAAAACGCCATCCGGCGATCGATAAGGGCAGTGCATCCCATTTATCAATGCATTTATCAATAAATGGTTTTATTTCAGGTAAATGTTGCCACGGTGGGGCAATCTGTATTGCCTGTTTGTCTGCCATTTCTTTTGCCAGACGAAGACGTGCAGCTTCTGCCGCAGCTTCTTTTTCCCGGTATTCCTGGTACATGGTGATCCCGTTCCAGAGCAGTATGGCCAGAATGGCACTTCCGCCATAAATCATGAACTGACGTTTTCGGGATACGCGAGTAAACGCCGCCTCTTTCGGCGGTTTTTTTACGTCAATCAACGCAGACAGAGTGAGTGAGGGGAGTGCCTGGCTGATATCCCATGATTCAGGCTGGTATAGTTTCCAGCCGGGTTCTGGTGTTTCATTAAACTCAAGAAATGTTGTCAGAGCACTCATGATCTGACTTTTGTTACCTACAACATCGTTGACGAGAACGTTATTGACGCAGGAAACAAAGCCATAAAGATCACCGAGTTCGCAGATAGCGTATCCGTCAGGTTCGATGAGGGGTTTTATCATCAGTGCCAGTGACCAGAATGAGGACGCCCCTGTGGGAAGATCCTCTTTTCTGATAAATGCCACCATCGTTTTGGTTTCATTTTCTGAATCCTGATACTGACAGGAGAGAAAATATTCAGCGTCGTTTTTTCTTGCGAATGTACGCGCATTCTTTTCTTCTGAAGGAAGCGTTTTCCAGTCCAGACCGGAGAAAAAAGCACGCTTGTTTTTAATAACCGAAGTGAAATTCCGGTTATTCTGATTATTCTCAGACAAAGTGACCTCCAAAAAAACTCCCTGTGTTTTTTCAGGGAGTTTTCAGTTAATTAGTTCACATTTTTTATTACTGCACTGGAGCCGGAATTAAGCACATTTGGTGTAATCAAAACGACCAGAATCGTGTCGCCGTCTTCGCTGTTAATGCCACCCCCAAGTCCAAAGAAGGAGGGGGTTATTACACCTTGCTTACTGGTTTTCCGGTTTGATTGCTGGAATCCACTCAGAATAACTGTCTGGCCTGATTTCAGGTCAATAGTCTGATTAATTGTTTTCAAATCCACATTCGGTGTTTGTGCTTTACTGCCGCCACTTTCGAACACCTCAAAAGTAGGTTTGTCAGACAGACTCATTGAGAACAGCAATTGCAGGTTTTGTGAATCCGGCTGAATGTATGGAAGCAGAGTCATATTGAATCCGGTCGTTATTGTTGCCGCATTCAGTGACGTGGATGATCCCACATTGGCGGTGGAATCGGTTGTGACACTTTCAATGAAGCCCTGCTGATTGGCAATTTGCATAGGGACGGGCGTCAGGTTTTTAGTCACAGCGGAGTTTTGCGTTACGACACTGACGCTGCCTTGTGACGACAGGGCTTTCAGAAATGCTTTTGAGCCAGCCAGCTTACCGTCCACGATGGATACACCACTGGTAATAACATTCTCGGCGGCATTACCAAATGAGCCACCAAGACTCAGACCAAGATGACCATCATTAAATACTGCGTTCCAGTCGATTCCCGCCTGTTCCTGGCTTGATTTCTTGATACTCAGGATTTCAACGTTCAGCACAACCTGACGACTCATTTCATTATTGCGCTTGTTCACAATCTCCTGAACGCTGTCCAGTACATCCGGGGTATCTGTTACTGTCAGTGAACCAGTGGACAGATACATGCGCCCTGTGCCTGGTGTCAGCATTGAGGAAACTTCGCTTTTCAGGTCGTTGTACAGCGATGATTTCATTTCCACGGTTGTAGTTTGCGTATTTGATGCGTCGCCAGTCATACCGCCAGAGCTGGTAGAGCCGGTACTGCCGCTGGAAGACATTGTGCCGCTCACAACTTTTGAGTTGTATGCCACATTGCTGTCCATATATGTGATCGGGAATGAGCGCGTTTCCAGATAGAAGAATGTGATACGACCTTTATCGTATTTCCAGGATATTCCCAGCCGTGAGGATACGGTTTGCAGTAGGGCAGGAAGCCCGGAGATATTCAGTTCCGGGAGTGATGTACCGCCAGAAGAGACTTTTACTGGCTGACTGCCTACTGACGCCAGAGGAACCATTCCATTTGCATCCGGTGCTGGAATTGATCCTGTCATTTGTTGTGTTGAGCCAGTGCCTGTACCGTTCAGATAGGTCCAGACATCGGCGCTGATTCGTACCGGGATATGACAGGTTTGTGTGATGCGTTGTGCGATCTGGCGTAGCTCAATATCTGAACGAGTATTAATCACAATCGGGCAGGGCGGCGCTGATTGCTTTACCTGCTTTTCAATAATTGGCGTTGTATTAATCCATTGTTTTGTTGAGTCCTGGATAACCGGGTTATTACGAATTTTTTTCGCGTATTCAGTCGCTTTTTGTGCGTCTTTTTCGGCTGCAAGTTCATTAGTATTGATTTTTTTGAAGTTTGCACAGCCTGATAATAAAAAAGAGGATATTAATAAACAAAGCAATTTTTTATTCATATTTAATTAACTCCGGTACTGGAATGATAACTGTGCATCCTATTTCATCGTGAGAGCGGGTTAACGATATAACTGTGTCGAAAAGGTTTTGTATCTGCACGCCGCCATCTGAAGGAGTCGTGACAACAATAAGACGTTTGCCACGTTTCCTGGCTGTTTTAATAAATCGAACAATAAACTGAACAACTTTTGATTCCCGTAAGTTGTTACCGATGGCTACACTATTAAGAACCAACGTTTTTTCAGGTGCAGATAAAAAGTCAAAATAATCAAAATTTTCATCGCAAAGATAATGGTGTTTTAGAAGGGGAAGGTGTTCATGGCGTTTATAAATATCACAGAAATCAAAATATTTAACGTCAGTGTCATTGATTAGCAATTCTGCTAAAAGTGTTGATTTTCCAGTTCCAGTTTCGCCTATAATCAGAATATGTTTTTCAGAGTTTATCAAAACATCAATGGCTTCTTTCATCATATTCATATTCATATTCATATTTATCATATTCGAGTGTTTTATTCTCATAATAGAATCCTGTCTTTGCTAATCAATAGTATCTTTATTGCGAGGATTATTCAGATACGTCTGTTTTATCGTGATTATCAAGGTCTGGATTAGTAATCACATTGCCTCCGGCAACCATGACTTTTTTTCCTCCAGCTTTAGGGAGATAAATTTCTGCAATTTTTGCTATTTCATCCATGACTTCTTGTGTAAACAGGTTTGGAATGTCAACATGATTGTTACGGGCGATATCCACGCGGCGTTTAAACTCTGGTTCTTCAAACCAGATTATTTTGTTGGCAATAAATGGTCGGCTAAATTCACTGGTTATAATTTCACGGATTGCAATATTTCTGGCTTTATTCTTCTTATCCCGGAGAGACACAATTTCTTCAGGAAGAAGAACCGGGCGCTCTATTACATCATCATTCCGTGTACGTGAACTTCCTCCCTTACCACCACCACTGGATATTGAGCGTTTGGATATTTTCATATCACGCACCCCAATCTCTTCTGAAATCTTTTTAGCCAGAGCATTTTTTGATTTCGGCGGATAGTAAATCACAACAGCACTGTTTTCAGTGAATGTGGTCCATCCTTCCTGACCGTACATATCGCTTTTTTGCCCTTGTCCTTCATTCTGAAGAATGAACATAAAGCGAAGGTTATAACCTGCTGTAAAACCAACAGCGCGTTCAATGACCTCCGATTTACCCATTGATGTAAATTCATCCAGGAGAATAAGGCACTGGTATTTCAGGTCCGGGTTATGTTCCGGCAGTTCACGACAGTTTTCATTAACCAGTAATGAGAAGAAAAGGTTTACAATTTTCTCATGAGTGATTAAGGCATCCGGTGTCAGACCAAGATAAATTGACATGGGTTTTTTACGAATATCCCGGATATCAAAATCACTGAAATTCGTCGCTTCAGCAGTAACAGGGTTGCTGAATATATTCAGTGGTGATGAAAAGTTCGTTTTTATACTTCCCCTTGTGCGATCTGGTGCTGACATGAACTCAAAGAAGAATGATTTTGTTTTATCGCTAATCCAGCTACGATTTTCAACTTCCTGTCCCATCCATGCGGCGAGATCTTTTCCATTATCGGGAATCGACGTTTTCAGTATGGCGCTGATGGAAACAAGGACGTCCGGTGCATTATGACCTTTGGCTTTCTGGTCCAGGTGAAAACGCTCCTTGTCCAGCAGGTAAAGCCCTAACCCGACAAAAAGGTTGCGTGCAGAATCAGACCATATAGGATCATCACTTGCCGGGATAAGGATTGCGGCAATTTTTGCCAGGTCCGTTTCACGAAGTAAATCACTGCGACTGACGCAATCCAGAGGATTCCAGCGGTGAGAGCGTATCTGTCCTTTAATTGCCTGGTCGATAGTTTCCGCGTATCCGGCGGGCGCAAAGAGAAAGCATTTTTGCCCTAATTCTTTTTGCCTGAATCCGGCTGATAAAAACCAGTTTTCAAGTTTGATATCCAGTATGACCATACTTCCTGGATAGTTTACGCAGTTGGGGATAACAATCCCCACCCCTTTACCAGAACGTGTCGGGGCATAAAGAATTAAAAATTGTTGTCCGGCGAAATAAATAAATTGTTTTTTGTATCTCCCCTTGAACATTTTACCGATGAGTATTGGTGGATGTTTGTAAGGTGATTTTTTATCCGGGAAAAAACCTGATTTACTCAGGTCCATATCAGTTGCGAGCCGGGCGTCACCGTAGATGACTTTTTTAGGCATAATCCCAATCACGACAATTAACATGAATATGGCAAAGAATATTAATGGAACGCTGAATCCAAACCATGCCATAAAAACGAGTTTTTTATATTGTGGGTTGCCAGAAAATGTTGAGATTACAGAATGGAATGTATCCCACTTGAGCAAAGACATATCAACGGATGAATATCTTAATGCTGTGTATCCACCGAGATAGTTTGAGGCTATAAGCACACCCACAAGAAGCAGTAACAGGAAGAGAATTAACCCCCCCATCTTTTTTGCATTCATAGTTATCTCCACAATTTACATTGTGCTCAAAAAACGATTTTTTTCTTCGGGTTCGTAATACAGTTCAGTCATTCTGGTATGGTTGAAAAAAAGAATGACATCAATTGATGTTTTTATCGTGCGCATGATGAGGTCCATATCAACAGTCATACCAACATCAGATTGTTTTACAATACTTGCCAGTCGTGAAAATGAGGCATAAGTATTATTAGCATGAATGGTACTGATTGAGCCTTCATGCCCTGTATTAAGCGCCTCCAGATAACTCCATGCTTCGTTACCCCTAAGTTCAGCAAGAAAGATGTGATCTGGCTTTAATCGCATACACGCTTCAATGATTTCCTTCGCTTCAACGGTATTTTTTTTGTAGAAAAGCCGGATGTGGTTTGGATGCAGCGGCAGAGACATTTCCGGTACATCTTCAACGGTTATATAACGCCGTTCAGGTGGAAAGATATCTGCAATTGCCTTTGCTATAGTTGTCTTACCGGAGCCAGTCCCACCTACGATTAAAAAATTAAGACGGTCTTTAACTGCCTCTCTTAAAAATTGAGCTTTAGATTGACCATCCGGACGCCGGGATAATTCATACAGGTAGCGTTGCCGTTCAGTCAGTATTGCTTCGTGTTTTGTTGCAATCCTGACATTATCAAAACGCCCTGTTCGGACATAATCATCTATAGTGAAGCGTGTTAATGATGGCTTGCGGATAGATATCACAACGCTGTTATTTTCCGTTGCAGGTGGAATGATGATTTGTCCACGTTCCCCACCGGGAAGAACTACCGATGCAATGGGATTATCATGGCTAAGTGGTATTTTTATCTTTGATAAGTTCGTCAGAGTTTTGGCAAGTGTCATTAAATTATCAAAAGTCGCGTCTGGCGCATCTTTAGATTCCCAGCCATTTTTCCCTTCAAACCATATTGTTCCTGGTTTATTCACAGATATTTCTGTGACATGTTCAATATTAAGAACAGACTGGATACCCGTCATATCCAGATATCGTCTTGCGGTTTTACTGTTATCTCGTGGTTGTGATGTATTACTGGTATCTCTGATGTTATTCATATCAATTGCTTTACTGAATTACTGAAGTTCATATACGGATGAAAAGTCGATATTTCGCGGAACAATAACAGACAATACAGTCCCCTGATTAATATATGCCGTGGGGGGAATATTTATCGTATTGTCCAGCGTTGTTTTTGCCATTTCTTTTGTTGCGTCAGATGTGTTTTCGTAGGTGATATTGCTGTTTGAGCCTGTTTGTTGCGTGCTGTTTTTCAGAATATCTAAACCATCACCAAGTAATGACAGCAGCAATGCACCACCAAAACGCTGACCAAAATGATTATCGACCCATGCAGGAAGGCCGGAAGCGCCCAGACTGTCAGTGCCAAGTGCGCCAATGCGCACATTGACATTTTCATCTTTGAGCGTTGTCCAGTTAACGAACACACGGGCTACTCCCTGTGTCATGACTTTATTCTGCTCCCCGATCAGTAATGCTCCTTTACGGGCAAGAAGCACTTCGCCGTTATCCGACCAGACGTCTCGTGTTAACTGACACATTGTGATACCGGGATAAGAGGTTACGATTTTCGTTTTGAGCACACAGGATAATGCTGTTCCCGCAGATAACAGATATCGGCGGTTCAGCACAGGGGATACCTTTCCGTCTGCGTACTGACTGCCCTGTAAATCATCTCTTTCCTGGTTTTTTTCGCCTGGTTCCTGATTGTCGATCTTCACCATTGTGTCGCCCATCAGTTGTCGGACGGATTTTGGCAATGGTTGTGGTTGGTTTGGATCTCCACTGGCGGTTTGGGGACTGCCGTTGGCTATCACATTGACGGCTGTTTGATCGGCCTTTTGTGATGCTGGCGCTGACGGGGCATTGTCTGCCTGTTTCTGTTCTTGCTCCTCCTGTGCTTTCCTGCGGTTAGCGGCATCGAGTTTTTCCTTTTCTTCGATGTTTTTCATCATTGTTGTCAGTGAAACGCCATTGTTGGTATTTGTGACCAGTGTCTCGTCAGACTTCTCAAGAGGTGTTTGCTGAACGACCTGTTCTCGTGAAAGAACTTTAAACAAGATAATGATCACAAATAACGCGGCAATCAGTAATATGATGAGGATTAATATTTTTTTTGGTGCTGCTTTACCTTTTACTTCGATAATTCCGCGATTTCCCGCGTCATTATTTTTTTCATCATCTTTATTTTTCATAGCTGAACTTCTCTACTCGTGTTTTTCCGTTTGACGTACCTTTTTTATTCCACGGACGATTAACGATTGATGATGTTCTGATATCTGCAACCTGATCACCCAGGCGCAAACGGAGATTTTCAGCCACGTCATAGTAAACCATTGTGTTTTTATTTCTGTCTCCGTTAACCAGATGTTCATTTCCATCGGCATCAACACGATAAAGGACCGGAATTTCCTGTTTATTAGTCCATCTCATGCATGTAAATTCGCCATTATCCCATACCTGATAAGGGAAAATTGATTTGTCCCCCTTGAGTTGATAATGACCATTAATTATTCCACCATCAGTGCATGGAAATGGCTTTTCAGTCATTACGGTAGCTGACGGTGGTTTCGGATAATTAAAACGCAGAATATACGTGGGTTGTTTCGTGGTTGATATCAGGTAAAGAGGATATATATGCTTATTGGTCTGAACGGTAACGTTTGTATCCGGTTCTTCTGCTTTTGGACGCAGAAACAGAGTGTTGTCCCTGACCGATACTGACCAGGCTTCTGGATCACCAATTCCGACATCTTTTATTGTTTCGTCTTGTCCGAACTTAATTGTTGTTTGTGCGCCTGCTTTTACGCGCACATTAAATACATCCTGCTCGTTATAATCTACGGTCTGAATACGCCCGTCTCGTTCCGATGGTGTGCCGTACATAGCTGCTAAAGCACCAGGTACTTGTAGCATCGACAAAAGAACTATCGCAGTAGTGCGTTTAAGCATCATTTTATAACCTCTGGATCAGGTTGGTAGCTCAGAACTTGCAGTCCCAGCGGATTCACAAGGCGCTCTTTTTCTGTTTTGATATCTTTATCCCAGTCAAAAGAAATCGTCGAAATCCACTCTGTTGCTCTGTATCCGGGGGCGGGTTTACCAGATAAATCCAGTACCATTTTTTTGAAACGCACCTGCGCCATATCCTTCCTTAGAAGGATTACTGAATTAATCTGGACCTTAATTTTGTAGTTGTTTTTCAGAATGTTCAGTGGTGAGGAATCAGCACGAATCATGGTGTCATAAGCTGAAAACACCTTTTGGGAAGACATTGTTTTTACTGTATCGGCCTGTTCCTGGATAGTCTGCCAGTCGTATGCTTCATAGTTAATGAGATATTTTGACAGGAAATATTTAGTCTCAACATCCTGATAACTTTCCTTAGCATCAGATAATTGAGGGGCAATATCAGTATATCCAGTGCTGTTATCCACTCGCACAAGGAACGGTACAGCGGTTTTTAATGGAGCAAGGGAGGCTATGGCGAAACCAAGAATGCAAATTACAACAAATTCACCAATGGCGAGAATGGTAAATGTTTTTGCCTTTTTCTTTATGATTTCAATTTCACTACGCTCAAAGTCACGTATGGCCTTGAAATAATCCTTTTTTTCGTTCTTTTCTTCAAATTTCTTTTTGGAGGCTTCTTTTTTTGAATGTTCATAATAGTTTGTGTTTTCCATTAATAATCACCTGCTTTGATCTGTTCAATTGCTGTGTTTAACTCAAACCATCCCCCTTTTTTCTGCACAGGATTGGGGGTGTGAGAACATGCACTAATTAATAGCGCGGAGGCAATTATGAGGGGGATTTTCATATTGTTTTCCGTTCTGTATAAAACAGAGAAATTAACCGTTCAGGCGTTTCAGGAGTTCTGGTATCCAGATATCAGGAGCTACATCTCCTTTTTCAGCAATAATCTCATCAAAAATAGACAGGCCAGTTTCAGAGCCAGAAAGCACGGGGATAAACTCATCGAATCCAAACAAATCCATTTTGGCGAAAACAGAAGAGCCAGATTGCTTGATGAGCATGGTCCTTGACTCCTTCGTCAGTTCTTTGAGTTTTTCAAACTCTTTTTCAGTAAGCCCAATTTCTTTATATCCTTCCCATTTTGCATCGGGATTGGGCAGGAGAATTTTCGTTGCGGTTTGTTGTACCAGCGCCGCAAAAATTGCGCAGTTTATGGCGTCTTCCGGGGACTGTGATGTTAACCACATCATTTCACCTTTCATGCGCCCCGCTTTCAGTGCGCTTTTAATCATGCTTTGTGTCATGGGAAAGTTTGCTGGCATCCAGAACTCTTCAATAATGGAGAGCATCAGATTGCCGCCGCGTTGCATGATTTCTTTGTAGAAAAACAGGACCGCGAGTAAAGGTTCACAGGCAGGATGAATACCGTTTTTTGTGTCCAGGACAACGGTTGTATCAAATCCCACTTTTTTATGATGCAGTGGATTGAAGGTATTCCGGGGGGAATCCACCGCCCAGGCATATTCGCCGTTGTCGCACCATTTGGCGAGACGCGTCTGAAGTTCAGGACTGACTATATCGAGAAGAAGGGCTGTCCGGCGTTCTTCGACAGGCATTCGCATAATGCTTTCCACGGCAGCGTTTAATTCAATGCCATGTTCATCAGAACAGGGGTTGCCCTGGTTGTCTCGTGCCAGAACCTGTGTCCAGCGTTTCAGAAATGCGAGAAGTCTGTGCCAGACGGGAGATTCCGGGCCTTCTGCCAGTTGCCACGGATTGCAGCCGGTATAGATACCTTCCTGCAATGTGAAATAGCTCCCTCCGTATGCGCGGACAAAAAGTTCGGTAGAACGGTTGTAATCCACAACAAACATTAAAGGGTCAAAGCGTTGAAGAAAGCCGCTGGCTGTTGCTTCAAATGTTGTTTTCCCTGTGCCTGTTGCGCCAAGAAACATTGCGTGTCCGGCAATTTTTTGCCCGGTAACATTTTTTTCCGGTGGGCTGTAATGTGTATTGAACCAGTAAACGCTGCCTGAATCCGTTTTTAAAGGCATTATGGCGGAGCCATCACCAATAGGATTGCCTGATTTTTTCCCGGAGGAATAATTGTGAAAAGACATCAGACAGGCCAGGTTGGTAATTGTTCTTCGGGTATCCAGTGGACGCCTCTTATTCAGCGGCATATGACTGAAAAAAACAAAAGGTGATGCGAGTGAGGCGCGACTGAAGCGGAATCCCTTACCCGAAGTAATAAACTCAGCAGAGAGCTTTATACCATTGCTTCTGGCCTGATCTGGTGTATCACCGAATACCGTTAATGCGCAGTGTAGTGAACCAAACAACGTAATTCCGGCTGCGACCGCTTCTTTACCAGCTTCGAGTTCTTCCTGCTGTATTTTGGCTGCATCATTAGCTGATTGTAGTTTGTTTAACTGTGAATCGATATTCTTCAGGGTTTTTGTTGGTGACTCAAAAATAAAGGATTGAGTAAGAATAAATTCATAGGGTTGTTTGAGAAGGAAATCCCATTGTCCGGGGGTTGTTTCTATCGGGAAATCCTTCAAAATATAATTCGTTGCGAATTTTTTACTATCCGATTCGTTGTTACGCAGTTCAAGAACATCAGCACCAAAATACCATTCAGAATCACAAATACTGGATGATAAGGGGGTGGATGATAAAGGAATCATGTTATGTTCTGCATTTAGCAATAGTGATAGATAGTCTGCCACCTCACTAATATAAGTATTGTATACGGATAATAAAGAAGCGTTAAATGGTAGAAGTGCTTTTTGCGCCTGTTGTGTCATTTCATTCATGCGCTCGATTCCGGTATCAACATCATCGTAGGGAATCCCAAATGTCAGATACCATGTTGATTTATAGAATGCGCTGGATGTGAACAGAGCAAGGTATTTTTTTGAAAACCTGCTTAAAAAATCATTGTCAAAATTCCATTCTCCATTGATGGTTGCTCTTTTCTTGATAAGATGAGTCCATAAATACAGGTCGCCTTCCTTTCCTAACCCAATCAGGAAGTTTTTAACGCTGTTAAATAAATTTGTAAGAACATTATCGTTCTCCGTCTCAAATGGAATGCCTGCTACAACAAGTGAAGCCAGCATTTTTCTGTCAGAAGTAAAGATAATACTGTCTGTTACATGGAAGCGATAATCGGGATATTCACGAGCAACATCCATATTGTCACTGTTTTTTAATTTGATTTTGTGCATATATGTTACCTGACAGATGAATAACCAATAATTAAATCTCTGTGGCGGATTTTTAACAAAAGCCCCATAAGGTTTAAACGGATGACTCTTAGTGCGTTTGAGTCATTTTCACAGGCCAGTTTTACTATAAAAAGAAACAGCGCACATATGACAGGAATAATTATCCCTTTTATACCCCAAAGGAAAATAGCGGGGAAGCCTGTCAGAACAGCGAAAAAAGCCGTGAACAATAACAACATTAAGGGTATACCAGCAATTAACGCAGGACGGTTAAACCCGTTATAAGTCATGAATGACTCACTGACATGTTCATTTACTTTGTCCATAACTCACCATGAAAAAAGCCGCAATTCACACATAAGGTAAATATGCGGCACAGTTGTATATATGGATTACTTATTTGAAGAGTTCCAGCGCCCAGTTCCCGGCGTAAAGTGCACCGCCAGCGAGGGAACAATAGACAAGCGCCATTCCTACATCAGACCAGCTTTTCTTCTCCATGAATGCCATGATGACGTTATAGATCAGGTAACACAAAGCACAAACACCACCAAAGCTAAATGCCCATGTCTTAAGTTCTGTCATGGTATTTGTTGCGGTGTCGAGTCCACCTGCATAGGCAACGGAGGCGGTTAGTGACAGGAAAAACGCCAGGATAAAATACTGCAAAGTTGATTTGACTTTCATTAATTAAAATCTCCAAAAACATCCCAGTCCGGTGATGTTTTCTCTTCATCATTCGGGGGTTTTATTTCTGATTCATCAGTTTTTTCACGGATTGATGGCACGATATAGTTATTCGCGTTACGAATAACCCGTTCCAGATAAGAAGTGTTGTTAAATTTCTTTTCTTTAATAAATCCTGTTGATTCGTTACCCGAATAATACAAAGATAAAGCGCGGAGAATTTTTTGATTACTACTACCCTCCTTTTGTCTCAGATAATTGTCCGTCAGGACTGCCGCTCCTGCTTTTATATTTGTACACGGGTCAAAAACTGTTTTATTAGTCAGATTGAGTGATGGGAAATTTTTGCTGTATATCTGTGTCAGACCTGCACTAAATCTTTTATTTTCTGCTGTTAATTTTTCTGCATATTCAATAGCTCCTTTTTCATCTTTAAAATACTTACTTGTTCCGTCAGAAACATTCGCTATTACATATGGATTAGCCCCTGATTCAGTCATAATCAGGGCATTCATCGTATCGGGTGATACATCAGGGGCACACTGACTTATCAGTGCTGCCAGAACAGCCGCTGATAACTGCATAAGGGATTTATCTCCTGATATTAAATTCGTGAAGAACGTTTTTTCCTGCGGGGGCGACGAACGATACTGTCCAGCTCATTAGCGCCGGAAAGAAGTTCTTTCAGCGAGACAATTTTTTCCCTGACAGGTATAAGGGATTTTGCCCCCGGACATTGTTCAAAGTCTGATTTGTACAGGTCGTATAAAACAAGCGTATGTTTTACATCCTGTGACAGATAATTATGTTTATTCTGGATGTTACCTTGTTCGATATTTTTGATAACATCTGCTGAACGATGAATTAAATCTGTATAGATTCGGGTGTTTTTAAGGGGATTTATTTTTATATATTCAGAAGCAAGCTGAATAAGATTGCATCGTAAGATAAGGACTTCACGAGTGGCAATATCAAGCTCGCTGAGATCATCATTATCCTGCATGGGTATCTCCGGTAAAGATTTTCTGGACTGAAGTCCGCGCCGTAGCGATATATCCGGCCCACATAATGATGTGTCGGATATGCAGACTCCAGTTCAGAATCCCCTTGTCAGGGGATATTTAGTTAATGAGTACAATAGCCTCTTCTGGAATGGAGGAAGGAACGGGAACGCCCATATCATTCCCCTGATTATCGACAATCTTCTTATTTTTTACTCTTCCTAACATTGCTGAATGTTTTGTTTGCTGCTGCAAAGCAGACATCAGACCTTCTGTATCGGCAGACCAGATATAAACTCGCTTACCGTAAATAATATGATGAATATCATAAACGGGTGTTATACCGATTTGCTCAGATGTTAACGTTCCTCCTGAATTACGTTTGTCTGGATATTTATAAAGATAGTCATTGATAACATTTGCGAAATGGACAAATTCAATTGCTTCCTGTTTTGCAGGAAGCAACTTCATTCGCTGTATGGTTTGGTTATTGTTATCTGTCAGATAGTAACTGCCTATTGACAGGAATATCAGGAGCAAGCTGAAGAACCAACCCATAGCGATTACTCCTGTTGTGTGTCTTTAATTGTGATTACGCATTGTGAAATATTCCTGAATGCGTATAACGGTTTATCTGCTGAAAGATAAAGCATCAGCGTATCTTTTAATGCAGATTCAAAGTTTCCCCGGAAAATAAGAGGAGCATCTATTCTGTAGTTCACAGGAGTATCCCATACAAGATTCCAGGTTGAATTACCACACGGTGAACTTGACGCCCATTCGGTGAGGCCATCCCGCAGCGTCGAACCTTTTTTAAGATTCCAGGTGAGTTTTTCTGTCTGTTTTTGCGGAACGGTGACAGGCGTTAGCGGTTTTTGAGGTAACTTGTCAGAGGAAACTGGTGTCCTGACAGGAGATGCAGGGGTTTTGTCAGGAGATACAGGTGCTTTTTGTGATGTTTTCCCTTTCTGTTGTTGAAAATCAATCAGAAGATGTCTTTTTTCGGTGTTCTTAATTACCGTCAGACCGTAGTTGCGAAGCATTTTATCCAGGACATAAGGCCATTGATCGTTGCCCTGCCAGGATATCGTGCGACGGAAAGTTTTCGTTACCTCCGGGGATATTTCAGCCGTCCAGTCCGATGGGACAATTTCTTTTAATGCTTTTTGCAGCGAGCCTTTACCATCATGGCGAACAAAGTAAATTTGCTTTTCAGGTGTTGATGGGCCTGTAAGCGTGGTGGCCGGAACAGCGTTGTTAGCGTTTTTTTTCAGAAAACCGCTTTTTGACATTAGCGGTGGTTGTTCAGGACGCGGTTTTGTCTGCTGATCAGTCTTTTGTGCCGTTTGTGCCTGATGGTTGTTGCTACTGATTGGCTTTGCGGGAGAGAGTGCTGGTTGTTCAGAATGCTGTTTAGTTGCTCCTTTGGCTGCTGTTTTTATCTCACCAGATGAAGTTATGCTGTTTGTTGTCGGCTTCAGAAAACTATTATTGCTGCCCTGGTTTTTTGGCGCTGTCGCTGATTGCTCAGAACGTGGTTTTACGGTTTCTGCAATACGAGGCGCGGGAGTTACGTTTATGGCTTCCTTTTTGAGATAATTATCATTGCTGTATTGAACAGTGCTGTTTGGCTGTGACACGGGCTGCTGAAGGGCCACCCCGTTATGGTATGTGTCTGCTCTTACCTGCTCAATTGTGGTATTCAGTTCATACCAACCTCCTTTTGCCTGTGCGGGTTCAGGGGCATGGGAACACGCATTCAGCAATAATGTGGTGGGAATAATAATGAGCTTTTTCATGGTTAACCCCAGGAACGTCCGAACTTACTCATGATTTTTGAGATCGCCGCAGGGTCTGCGGTCGTGCATTGATTAAGAAACGCTTTTCGGGCATCAAAGGTTTTGCTCCAGCGAATAGATCCCTTTTTCTTTTTGATGATATTAAAGAAGTCCTTTTCGGCGCTTTTGCATTCGCTCCCGCCGCCGCTACCGATAGCTTTACCGTACAGACAAAGAACGGAAGCACACGGATCAGACGCATATACGGGGGCAGTGAGTGCGATAGCACTTGCGGCAACCATCGATAAAATGATGGATTTCATGGTGTTCCTCCATATTTCAGGCAAAAGAAAACCCGCACGAGGCGGGTTACTTGACAGGTTTAAAATATCAGCGGGTATCTGCCATGTGATAGACGTCGCTGCCTTCTCTTTTTCCCACAGAAATCACAAGCAAAACGACCTTCTCATCAATTACCTGATAAACGAGCCTGTAACCGGATGCGCGAAGCTTAATTTTGTAACGGTCAGTATGACCATGTAGCTTGGCTGCGGGGACGCGTGGATTTATCAGGCGTTCTGACAGTTTCTTTTTGAATTGCTCACGAACAGTGTGACCGAGTTTTTGCCATTCCTTCAGTGCTCTGTGGTCAAATGCCAGTTCATAAATCATCCAGGTTAACCCTTACAATGTCTGGATTTTTCATTCTTTCATCAGCAATTGCGTTGAGTTCAGCGTCTTCAGCGAGTTCCCGGTAGTAGGCATAAAGTTCTGGTGGGACACAGTAGAACGCTGGTTCATTTCGGTTCAGGATTGCGACGGCATCCCCTTCTCCTTCGGCTACAGTTCCCATAGGATTTTTTTTCAGGTCAGTAATACTGGCTGCTGTCGTAGTCAGAATTTGGTAGCTCATAAGTCCTCCATTTGTATCATGGAGATTGTAGCACCTTAAAAAGACTTTTAAAGGTGCTTTTGATTGTGGGGAACGACAAAAATGATCCGGGGTTGGGAATCAACGCACGTGTGGCGTAATGATGACAATCCGGTTCTCACTTTGGCTATCAGCATTAACTCCAGTAAAACCACTCACGATAAGGGGCTGGTCCGGTTTGAGTAAAATATTCTGCTTGACAGTCAGTTTCCGTATCGGGTCAGTGGTTGTGAGTAGCAGGTGGAAATTTCCACGCTCAATCTCCGGTGCTATCCGCATTGTGAAGCCAGCAGTCCGATCTTTTTCAGCCAGTGTAGTGTCACCGGATATTGCCTGACGGGGGATCAGTTCCGTGGCAGGTTCCCAGCTTCCGGCAGATGTTGTTTGTGATTCAACGCACGGGGTACTCTGCATTATTTTGCGGATTGTTTCGGAGGATATCGCCTGACCGTCATCAAAGAATGCACTACGGAAAATCACGTTCTGATTTTTGGCAAACAAGCCTGGATGCCGCTCGCTCAGACTTTCGTATATATTCATACCATTCAAACAAACAGGAGAACTGTCCGGCAGGTCTGTTCGCACGGTATCAATTTTCAACGTTATCTGGTGGTCATTTGAGGTTAACGGTGACTCAGGTACTGGTTGTGTTTTGCTATCCGCGCAGCCTGACAGTAATGCGGTGGCGGCAACCATCGATAAAATGATGGATTTCATGGTGTTCCTCCATATTTCAGGCAAAAGAAAACCCGCACGAGGCGGGTATGAATGAGCCATTAAAGGCGGAATTGCACTCTTTGTTTAGTTTTGATATCTATCCTGTTGCATCATCAGAACAGAATACTGGAGTTAAGTTGGTTATGGCGCGGTTTTATTTAAATGTACCTTTTGAAGAAAAGGAGTTAGCCAAACAAAAAGGGGCGCAATGGGATCAAGAACAACGGAAATGGTTTGTTCCACAGGGGAAAAATCCAATTTATTTTATTCAGTGGATAAAAGAATTAAACGAACATGATTACAATATTTTTTCTCAACGTTTTTATATTGCGGAAAGTTACCAGTCATGTTGGCGCTGTAAGAAAATAACTCCTGTTTTTGGTGTTTTTTTGCCTCGTTGGTTTAGTTATAGAGATGTTGTTTGTGGGGTTAAACCTGCTGAATGGGAAGGTCGCATATTAGATAAATGGTATGAAACATCTTCTCCACGAGGGATGGTATATTTTGATTCAAAGAAAAATATAATTTATCAGTGGTTAACCAATCCAAAAGCATGGGCTATTTTATCCAACGTAAGAAGGATATCATCTTCTGCGTTATCAATAATCAATAAGCATTCTAAGTTATATTATCCAGCCTATAGTAAAACAGCGAAAATGACCTACTACGCGAATCATTGTTGTCATTGTAAATCAATGCAGGGAGACTTTATGATGTTTGATGAACCAGGTGGTGTGTTTTATCCAGTCACATCTGAACAAGCGAAGAAAATAAAACTTCATGAAGTAATAAATGAAACAATTTTTGCTAATGCAAACCACAGGCAAGCCATAGAGTAATGCTTGGTAGTGGAGGTTTTATAAATCTTTACGCAAGATAAAACCCGCGCGAGGCGGGTTTTATTATTGTTTCGCTTACTCATATTAATCTAATCGTGACTTGTTCATCACCTAAATGTCTCTCTCAATTTCTTCTTATACTCTTCTTTTTTTATCTGCTCTAATGCCGTGCGAGCATTATCACAATTCTGGTCTGTAATTTCGCCTTTTCTGCACTGCTCAATGGTTTTAGCAGCTTCGGCTGGGTTGCTTGTATAGTATTCAACAGCGTAAACTTTTTCTTTACATCCTGCTAACATGAATACTGCAAATAGCATGGATGATGCAATAATTACATTTCGTGACTTGTTCATCACCTAAATGTCTCTCTCAATTGGCGAACATATACTTCTTTTTGAGCTTTGCGTTCAGCTTCAAGCTGTCTCTCTGCAATATCATATTGCTTCAATTGTAGCTCCATTGTCAATTTTTCTGTATTCAATTGGTTAGATAAGTCAGCTTTTTTTTGCGGAGTATCTGCTGACGCGAACTCCTTCTGTAACGTGGTTAATCTCTTAGCCCTTTCCTGTATTTCATTGTTGAAGTTTTCATAGAATTTGATCTTAGCCAGGATTGCATCATATTTTTGTTGCGTCTCTGCAACGTTGCTTGATAAGTCATATTGCGATCGCAAAGAGCTAAGATCTGATTTTGCACTATTTGTTATTGTTGATAGAGAATCCTTCATATAGCTGGATGCGCTATCAAAGCCATTGCTGAAATCAGTGAAGCCTTCGAGTCTTTTCTTCTGTTCTTCAGCGTATCTTATGGTCTGTTCATATTGTTGCTTGAGTTGCTCAAGCTGTCTTGCCGCTTCAGCGGCACGATTTAGCCCTTCTTCAACTGTTTTAGCTATCGCTGTAACGTCTACTACTGGAATACCAGATGCAAAGATTGATGGTGATGTTACGGTAATTATTCCAGCAAAGAGAACGGACAGGACTTTATTTTTCATGTTAATCACCCCGGTTTAATTATATTTCCAGACCTCGGGGTTCGTCCCTGCAATGATTTGGCAGCGCCCCGTCCAGCCTGGTAAAATGGCATTGACATTTGTTTGGAGAAACCTCCTGCGAAAGCGCGAAGCCCTGATGCTCGCATAAAACCGGATGCAACCTTACCTCCAAAGCCATTAGCGGCTGATGTAAGGCCATTTATACCTACCCCACCTGTTAATGTAGAACAGAGCGTGCCAACCTGTTCTACAAGGAATACAGAGATAACAATGACCATAAAGAAATAAATCACTGTTGTGAGGGTTATATTTCCGCTTGACGGGACGGTTTGCTCCACAAAACTGATAACGAAACTGAAGGATATACTGTAAAAAAGATTAAGTAGAATGTAGTTAAGACAACTCCCCACCCATGCTGTAAACATATTTCTTGTTGAAGCAAACAGGGAAAAGCAAATAAACAAAATTCCGGCGGATAAGAGAATGCCAACCATGAATGTGGATAGGCATAAGAAAATAGCTGTGTAATAGATAAGTAGTAATCCGCCCCCATAACCGATGAGCCAAACGATATGCACATTTATTAGATCTCCGAGGTCACTCCAATCTAGAGCATCTAATGCTTTAATCTTATAATCGTTTAAACTCGTTGAAAGCATATTCCACAAATTATCAACACTGGTTGCAGAGCTTGAATTACCCGTTACAGCAGCAGAAAGGTCGGAGCCTGCGTGCATGACAAACGGAATCACAAACTCACTGTAATAAGGTGCTGAATAAGTGAATGCACCAACCAGGGCGAATGCACCGATATTCTTAGTCACCTCGCTCATCAGGACGTCACGTTGGGCATACGTGATTTCATATATTAGATAAATAACGTATAAGGCTATAGCCGCAAAGAATGTAGGAGATATTGCCTGTGCGACCTTAGCGGCGTTCGTCGCCGCTGTGGATTCAACAATGGTTGTTACTTTCTCAAGAAATTCTGAAACAATGTTCATAGCTTAGTCCTTCTGGCAGATGAAGAGTTCACCAGAGGCACTAATATTTGGCTTCAGCTTAATTACCAGGTCTGTGCCGAAAAAAATTGCTTCTCCAATTTTTTGGAAATTTAATGTGGATTCTTCTTTATTGTAACTATAAACGTTGTGGGTCGCTGTCGATGTTTTGGTTTTACGTGGTGTAAACGCTTTTTTAATGATGTAATCGAGAGCGTGGCTGTTATGAGATGGTAAAGTGATTAAATCGTCGTTTTTTTTCATAATGTAGTTCTGATTTTTGAGGTTGAAGATAATTGTCGGTCAATGCTTTTGATTTTTTTTCGTATCTCAATTGGATTCGCCTCAGATAAGTTAGCAATGGATAAAGCCAGTTCGATTTGTAAAATTTTCCTTGTTTCGATGAGATTGATTTTTACTTGTGGTATATCACGGAAGACACCACAGCCGGTAATTGCTTTTGAAACGACACGTTCTGTATTCGCTATGCTTTTCTTTACTGTTCGAGGGGGGACATAACGTGCACGGCGAAGTTTTCTCAGATTAGCTTTTGCTTGAGTCATGTAATGTGTCCAGAGTTATAATTTTATTTCTTTGCATGATTCCCCTTTACGGCACACAGATACACGGTTATTTATCACATTCACCACTGTCACAGTTCCGTCGTCGCATTGAGTGACGATGAAAGGGTATTCGTTGATTTTTGTACAGTGAGATTGTTCTCCTGCTATTGCAACCACAACCGGGCTAATAAATAACGCCAGAACAGATGCCAGCTTAATAAAAGCACTCATTTTTGTATGCCCTATATAAATAAATACTTTCTTCAAATCCTGAATATACTATCTGAATACAGAAGCGGTCCTGTTCTCCTGAAGTAAGGCTTCATTATTTTATGGGCCATTGGATGGGTAGTATGTACGGGTATTGATAGAATGAATTTTGAATGTCCTGTTTTTATTGCATTCAGAAGTTCGTCAATTTCTTTTTGAGATGTCGTTGCTTTCATCAACAAGTGCCTCAATAAGTTTATTAATACACGCCCGTTCTGCCGGAACCTCCCGGCCTGTAATCGGGTCAAAAACGACATGATCGCTTTCAACGTAACGTAAACGGTGATAGACATCTATACGGAGTTTTGTTTTAGCAGCTTCACGTTCAACTCGAGTTAACTCTTCTTTTTCTCGTTTGCTGCTGAAAAACAGAAACCAGATCATTGCTATGATAATTACTAAAAAAGGGATAACGGTGCCTAAAATAATTACTAAAAAAGGGACAACGGTGCCTAAAATGCTTACCATTTCTGCCATGCCATCCAGAATAGATTGAATCTTTCCTGTGGCTGTGGTGGTTGTTACTGGTTCAGCAAAATCAGAAACAGTGTCTGATAAAAATGTAAATAAACGGGCAGATAAACCAAATAGCACGCCAAAAACTAGAACTTTTATTATCGAACCGTATACATTTAATAGACTGTATTCTTCCTCTTTAGGCGATTCAAAGTTTTTTGCCCTTTGTGTCTGCTCTTGTTTAGAACCAGAAACACCTCCGATGAATAAGCCAATACCACCAGTACCTAAACCAATACCCCCACCAGTACCATTCCATTTACCTGTTGTTGTTTCTTTAGCTACAATAGCTGCAAGAGAAATTCCTTCATTTGCGTTTCGCATAGAATTTTCCTCATACTATTCCTGTGACACTTAACACCATCAATAAAATATGTAATGCAGTAATTTTTTTTAGCGTTTTTTTATAGACTTCAATAAAATCCTTATCCAGAAGTCTGATAATAAAAATACATAGTGCATTCATCGCTGCTCCTGTAAGCGGAATTAACAACGAAAGATGCATGATTTATTCCTTGTTTTCACTCTTGTCTTCGATGGTCATTACTTTAAGAGTTATTCCTTGCATGTCTGTAACAATAACTCTTGTTCCCGCAGGGTAGTTTTCATTGTGTAACGTCTCAACAGGCCAGAATGTATCACCAATAAGTAATTGCCCCTTGCCGTTCACAATATCGTCACTGAGAGTAAATTCTTTTCCTTTAAAACGTGAATGCCCTGTGTTCACCAGGAGAGTATCTAATTTCTTATGTTTTTTGTCATAGAGGAACTTAATTATCGACGCCAGTATGCTGATTGATGCAAAGAAGCATATATTGGCTTCTTGTGATATCGGAAGAAAAAAGCCCACAATGGCGCTTGATAATGCACCAAGACTGATTAAGAGTAACCATCCTGTTCCGGTTATAATTTCAAGTGCAATACACAGAAGAAACAGTGTAAACCATAACATGGCTAATCTCCATGATAAAAGGGAGAAATTGAATAAAGAAGATGAAGGTAGTTATAAACGCCAAATGCATAAATTAGCAGAAAGAAGCCAAAGAATATGCCATTAAAACTCCATATTAACAGGGGCAGCAGAGCCATCGCTATCATCACCCCTCCGAAGTTCAGCCATAATGGAAATATTGATGCGATGTGGTTTAGTATTTTTTCTCCTTTGTTCTCATCTTTTGTAATAAAAAGAAGAAAGCTCCATGCCCCCATAGGGATTATATGTAAAATAAGAAGGATGAACCCATAAGTTTTCATTTAAATGATTTGCTCATTCGTGAATATGAATATGAGGACGGTGATTAAAACAATATTGTCACCGTCCGCTATCTGTTTTAAGACAAATATTGTTGAGCCTGTTTCATATCAACTTTGTGAGTATCCTGTGATACGTTTTTTAGCAGTTCACTGATACCTGCAACCGAACTCACCAGGCTACTTGAATCAAGCGGCATCATAACCAGTTTACTGTTTGATGCTGTGCCAATTGCCTGGAGTGCTTCAGTGTATTTTTGCGCAATAAAGTAATTAACAGACTGAACGTCACCTTCAGCGATTGCATCCGACACCAGTTTTGTTGCGCGAGCTTCCGCTTCTGCCTGACGTTCGCGTGCTTCAGACTGAAGAAACGCTGATTGCCGTTCCCCTTCCGCTTTCAGTATTTGAGACTGTTTTTCTCCTTCCGCCTTCAGAATTTGTGACTGGCGTATACCTTCCGCTTCCAGAATCTGGGCACGCTTAGTACGTTCCGCTTTCATTTGCGCGTTCATCGCCTTAGTCAGTTCTTCTGGTGGTTTAACATCCCGAATTTCAATACGTGTGACCTTAATTCCCCACGGATCAGTTGCATAATCGACAACCGTTAACAGCTTAGAATTGATGCTGTCACGTTGAGAAAGCATATCGTCGAGATTCATTCCACCAACGACAGTTCGGATATTGGTCATGACAAGATTTGAAATAGCTGATGCAAGATTATCGACTTCATAAGCTGCCTTCGCTGCATCAATGACCTGGATAAAACAAACAGCATCGATAGTTACGTTTGCATTGTCTTTCGAAATAACTTCCTGTTTAGGAATATCCAGGACGGTTTCCATCATGTTGATCCGTTGACCTATGCGGTCCATAAACGGGATCAGGAAGTGAAGACCGGGGGAAAGCGTATGGGTATATTTACCAAAGCGTTCCACTGTCCAGGCATTACCTTGCGGCACGATTTTGACGGCAGATTTAACGAATATCAGCGCGACTAAAATTAATAAGAGTAACGGAATAGATGTAACTATTGGCGTAATTATAGCGTCAATCATGATTAATCCTCTCCCCATTCATCACAATATGCTTCAACCGGAGTTTTTCCTGCTTCATAATCACCACGCCATGCTTCCGCATCGGCGGCATTTCCACCGCGTAACTCTGCGTAATCCATTAATAGCTCGTGCCATTCTTCAAATGTCACTGTTTTTTTAGTGGAACCAAAATCAGCCATATGTATTTCCTGCATTTTGTGGAGGTATCTCTTTGCAAATGAAATCTGAAATATGAACATCAACAGAAAAACACTTTCCTGCTTCTTTTTCTTTTGAGAAGTTTTTTCTGCATTCTTCAGCGGTCATAGGGAAGTCGCTGTAATGAGTCCATTTCACGGGGCCACCACCTGGTTTTTTGATGGTTGCGTTTATTTGGTACTTAGGCATTCAAAAATACCTCCACTCGATCACCTGTCTTTCTTGAACACATCCAGCGGCGCAGTTCTGTAAAACTATCCTGGATCTCACAACGGGTACTTTTCATTGTGACAGTTGGTATATTGTCGTAGCTGGCATATGCAATCTCTTTTTTTGGGGTGCGCAATATGCCTTTGTCAATATCAAGAATCCTGAACGCACTAATTCTTCTTTTGTGCTCGTTAAATAGTGTTCGTTTAGTTGCTGTTATCTGCTTCTGTGCTTCCTGGTAAATGTAGGTAAGCACATCATAAGATTGTTGCTGTGTAATAAGGAAATTACGGCTAACATCCGTTGTTGTGAGCGTTTTATTATTTCTTAATCCCCAATAAGCAACGATGATATAGAGTGGATATCCTTTCAAATCTGCCACACATTCAGGAATGACAGGATTAATTTTTAACTTACGCGCCATATTTTCTCCCGGTTGTTTGTCTGAAATAGAAACATCCCCGGAATACAGCGTCATAAGCTAATTATGAAAAGTTGCAGCCACTCACTACAGGCTCTTTATCTGATTGTTCATCATCATGCATAGCTAAACCCCCTTACCTGGAGTGGAGACTGGCAAATCTGGTGTACTTCTGCGTTGCAGCCTGTACGACTTGCTCAG
This sequence comes from Escherichia sp. WS338, assembly GCF_046486405.1. Taxonomy (NCBI): domain Bacteria; kingdom Pseudomonadati; phylum Pseudomonadota; class Gammaproteobacteria; order Enterobacterales; family Enterobacteriaceae; genus Escherichia; species Escherichia sp. WS338. The sequence continues at coordinate 31,042 of NZ_JBJQLL010000034.1, forward strand.
GGAGAGAGTGAGTGAGATTAACTCAACGCGAGTTCACCAAATAAGGGGGTTTAAGTATGCAGAATGATATTTGCGGATAAAGAGTCGTTACCTGTGTAGATGGCGCGGCACGTCACTCTGTTACGTAGCCCGTTGCTGACAGATGCCAGCGGTGCTTGAAATGCACGAATAATAACCTCCTTATGCCAGGGCTTTAGGCAATGACCGCTGTCCGGGGTTGTTAAAGAGCATGAGATGACAAGCGTTCTAACGGGCGTCAAAGAGTGCTCATTTTCCAGGCAATGAGCACAAAAAACGCGATGAACGCGCTTTTTACAATCATCTGGATAGTATTGTGTGTGCGACATTTAAAACCTGTCAATGCCAGAAGAGCGATCTAATGATCTGTATAATATCTAAAAAACAGAATAATATTCTGTTTGTTAAATGGTGTACGATCTAAAAATCTAGATAATACTGTTTGCGTGGTTTATTCGATCGTGTGAGTGGGTGTATGTAGTCAAAAAAACTTTTTTGAATATACAAAATTCTGAATTTCTGATTTTGTAAGGTTTTGTATGGGGAACGTCAGTAAAGAAGGGGCTTCACTAGCTGTTCTGAAAACGATTTTGAAGCTGTCAGAGATGTGTGTTGAATCAAAAAGGAAACGAGCCAGGCTTGAACATCGTTGATCGATTGCGCCCATGCTGCTAAATTTGCAGGCAAGTTTTCCGCGATTTGTAAATGCAGAAAACGAGGTGCTGAAATTTTGTTCGAGAACGTAAATTTCAGATAAAGAAAACCCCCGTAATCTCGTCTTTTCCAGGGAGCGCAGATTAGCGGGGGCTGACATCAAGGCAGAGCCTTGAGCTTATTTATTTCAGGTATGCTTGTTACCTGAGATGGAGTTTAATTCCATGAGAAGGAAATATCAACTCTTACAGTGCAAGCTAAGTGCAGCTTGCTGTGATTAGCAAACGTCACTGGTCTGAACTATCACCGGAAGAGCAGGTCCGTTTCTGGCAGGACTACGAAGCGGGTATTGAAAGCTCATTCCTGGTCCTCCAGGAAAACAAAGGCGGAACAACAAAACGTCGCCGGGGTGAACATTCCACTAAGCCAAAGTGTGAGAATCCAGCCTGGTTCCGTCCCGACAACTATAAGGCGCTGGGCGGACAGTTGGGCCACGCTTACAATCGTCTCGTTAAAAAAGACCCGGTCACTGGTCAGAACACACTCAGAATGCACATGTCGTTGCATCCATTTTATGTACTGAAACGTCAGAGTGTCGGTCGCAAATATAAATTCCGACCGGAAAAACAGCGGCTGCTTGACGCAATATGGGTTGTACTTGTGAGTTTTTGTGATCGTGGATTGCACACTGTCGGCATGTCTGTCTCCCGCCTGGCAGAAGAAATAAGCCCAAAAGACAGTAAGGGAGACGTGATTCCTGAAACCGCAGTCACAGTATCGCGCCTTTCCCGTCTGCTGGCAGAGCAGGTTTCCTTTGGCACGTTGGGAACGTCAGAAAAGACGATATGGGACCGTGAATCCCGCCAGCGACTGCCGAAATACGTCTGGATCACCGAAACTGGCTGGAAAATGCTGGGAGTTGATCTGGTGAAACTTCAGGAACAGCAACGTAAACGCCTTGCAGAAAGTGAAATCCGTCTGCAATTGATTAAAGAAGGCGTTATCCGCGAGGGCGAAGAAATCTCTGTTCACTCGGCTCGTAAACGCTGGTATGCGCAGCGTTCTCTCGATGCCATCAAGTCCCGACGTAAGAAAGCAGCGGAGCGCAAACGTGCTAATCGCCTGGCAAAACTGCCGTATGATGAACAGCGAAACGAAATTGCGCGGTTTATTCTGAAGCGTATGCCGCCGGACGAAGCGTACTGGTGCACTAAAGAAAGATTAGAGCAACTGGTAGCCAGAGATCTACGTCAGCTTGAACTGGCTCTGACAGCTTCGCCACCCCACTAGTTTAGCTGCCTGATACAATCGGCACTCTCTTCAGCCCCTTCGGGGCTTTTCGTGTTGCCTGCATTTCATGAAATTCCTCATATTTGACGACCGTTTTTCATTTTGTCCCGCTCTGACAGTTTTTTGATGGCCGCAATAGGGTATCGGAGTAAAAACGCCTTCGGTTATCCACAAAAACCCGCAAAGGAATAGCTTCAGAAAGCAGCAAACATAGAACATCAAACCCGCAATATATTCTTAACCCCTGTTCTTTAATCCCCTGCGTTGCTTCGCCGCAGGGAAAATATTTATCTTTGAAACAACTGTGGATAATTACAAAAATGCCTTCGCTTGCAGCGGCTAACGCCGCGCCGCTCAGAATATAAAAGTACCTCCCACCGCTTCGCGGCGGGCATATGGACTTCTGCCTAATGAAAAACAAAGCCCCTCCAACCCTCTTACAAAAAAACGCTGCAAATACTCAGCCACAGCGCCCAACCCATCACTGAAAAGCGCCGCCGCCCCCGCCCGAAGGGCGGGAACAACATCGCTTTCAATAATGGATGTTGTAACTAAGAAATCACATGGCTGTCAGTCTTCTGGCTGGAAGTACCAAGTACACGCTCGTAAGCGGTCCTGGCGGCCCGCTAACGCGGAGATACGCCCCGACTGCGGGTAAACCCTTGTCGGGACCACTCCGACCGCGCACAAAAGCTATTTCATGGCTGAAAGCGGGTATGGCTTAGCAGGATGGGGATAGGTAAGGTGAAACCTATCAATCAGTACCGGCTTACGCCGGGCTTCGGCGGTTTTACTCCAGTATCATATGTAACAACGGAGTGCCGCCTTCCATGCCGCTGGCGCGGCATCAAAAAAGAAAGCCCCCCAATGACGGGGGAAATAGCGTTTTGATCAAAATAATAATGCTAGTGTGCTTCTTGCGTGCCATCTTAACTTCCAAAGGGTACTCCCGCCGACATAAGGCGGGAGGGGAATTTGGACGGGCTTGAAAAGCCCGAAAGGTGATCAGCCACGCTGATGTTGAATGTATTGCTT
>NZ_JBJQLL010000035.1:0-33452 GCF_046486405.1 Escherichia sp. WS338
TTTGCTTTCTCTGCCGGAATTCTCAGGAGAACCCCGCTAACCCGGCGGCGTGTTTGCCGTTGTTCCGTGTCAGTGGTGGCGCATTATAGGGAGTTATTCCGGCCTGACAAGCAAAAAATATAAAAACTTTATCGTTCGCTCATTTTTCAGGCAAAACATCTTAAACATAGCCTTTTCCGTCTAATTTATAGACAAAAACGAGCCCCGAAGGGCTCGTTTTATCATTACTGGACGGCGACAATCCGGTCTTCATTAACTTCCAGGCGAATAACTTTACCCGGAACCAATTCACCAGACAGTATTTGCTGTGCCAGCGGGTTTTCGATCTGCTGCTGGATAGCACGTTTCAGCGGACGTGCACCATAGACCGGATCGTAACCGTTCTCGCTCAGCAGTTTCAGCGCCTCGTCAGAAATGTGGATTTCATAACCACGTTCTTCCAGACGTTTGTACAGACGTTTCAACTGAATCTGCGCAATCGACGCAATGTGCTGTTCACCCAGCGGATGGAAGACCACCACTTCATCGATACGGTTAATGAATTCCGGACGGAAGTTATGGCTTACCACACCGAGCACCAGCTCTTTCATGTGCGCATAATCCAGTTCACCGAAGCGTTCCTGAATCAAATCGGAACCGAGGTTAGAGGTCATAATGACAACCGTATTACGGAAGTCGACCGTTCTCCCCTGCCCGTCAGTCAGACGCCCATCATCCAGTACCTGCAACAGAATGTTGAAGACATCCGGATGCGCTTTTTCCACTTCATCCAGCAGGATGACGGAATACGGACGACGACGCACAGCTTCGGTCAGGTAGCCACCTTCTTCATAACCGACATATCCCGGAGGCGCACCAACCAGACGAGACACAGAGTGTTTCTCCATAAACTCGGACATATCGATACGGATCATCGCCTCGTCGCTATCAAACATAAAGTTCGCCAGCGCCTTACAAAGCTCAGTTTTCCCCACACCGGTTGGGCCGAGGAACAGGAATGAACCAATCGGGCGATTTGGATCCGCCAGCCCCGCACGGCTACGACGAATAGCGTTAGATACCGCATCAACCGCTTCGTTCTGACCAATAACGCGATGGTGCAGTTCTTGCTCCATACGCAGCAGTTTTTCGCGCTCGCTTTCCATCATGCGAGAAACCGGAATCCCCGTCCAACGCGCCAGCACTTCAGCAATTTCGGCATCGGTCACTTTATTACGCAACAGACGCATAGTTTTGCCTTCGAGCTGCGTTGCGGCTTCCAGTTGCTTTTCCAGTTCCGGGATTTTGCCGTATTGCAGTTCAGACATCCGCGCCAGGTCCCCCACACGGCGAGCCTGTTCAATAGCGATTTTCGCTTGTTCCAGTTCCGCTTTAATGGTCTGCGTACCAGAAAGCGATGCTTTCTCTGCTTTCCACTCTTCTTCTAACTCGGAGTACTGACGTTCTTTGTCGCTCAGTTCTTCGTTGAGCATATCCAGGCGTTTTTTACTGGCTTCATCAGACTCTTTCATTAACGCCTGTTGTTCCAGTTTAAGCTGGATGATACGGCGATCGAGTCGGTCGAGTTCTTCTGGTTTTGAGTCAATCTGCATACGAATGCTGGATGCTGCTTCATCGATCAGGTCGATGGCTTTATCCGGCAGCTGACGGTCAGCAATGTAGCGATGAGACAACGTCGCCGCTGCAACAATTGCCGGGTCAGTAATTTGCACATGGTGGTGCAATTCGTAACGTTCTTTCAGGCCACGCAGAATCGCAATGGTATCTTCAACAGAAGGCTCGGCAACAAACACTTTCTGGAAACGACGTTCCAGCGCAGCATCTTTTTCGATGTACTGGCGATATTCGTCAAGCGTCGTGGCACCTACGCAGTGCAATTCACCACGCGCCAGCGCCGGTTTCAGCATGTTTCCGGCGTCCATTGCGCCATCGGCTTTACCCGCGCCGACCATGGTATGTAATTCGTCGATAAACAGGATGACGTTGCCTTCCTGTTTAGCAAGATCGTTAAGTACGCCTTTTAAACGTTCTTCAAACTCACCGCGATATTTCGCCCCAGCCACCAGCGCGCCCATATCCAGCGCCAGTACGCGGCGGCCTTTCAACCCTTCCGGCACTTCGCCGTTGATGATACGCTGCGCCAGACCTTCAACGATGGCAGTTTTACCGACGCCTGGTTCACCAATCAGTACCGGGTTATTTTTAGTACGACGTTGCAGCACCTGAATGGTACGGCGAATTTCTTCATCACGACCAATCACCGGATCGAGTTTGCCCTGTTCGGCTCGTTCTGTAAGGTCGATGGTATATTTTTTCAAAGCCTGACGTTGGTCTTCAGCACCTTGATCGTTCACGCTTTCACCTCCACGCATTTGTTCAATCGCTTGAGTAATGTTGGCGGTGGTCGCCCCTGCTGCTTTCAGGATGTCGGCCAGCGTGCCGCGAGACTCAAGTGCCGCCAGAACGAACAGTTCTGACGAGATAAAGTTATCACCACGTTTTTGCGCCAGCTTGTCGCAAAGATTAAGAACGCGCACCAGATCCTGTGATGGCTGGACATCACCACCAGTACCTTCAACCTGCGGTAAACGATTTAATGCCTGATTGATATCTGTGCGCAACTGGCCAGCATTAATGCCAGCGGATGTTAATAAAGGACTAACCGAACCCCCTTCCTGATTCAGCAGGGCGCTCATTAAATGAAGTGGTTCGATGAATTGGTTGTCGTGCCCGAGTGCAAGTGATTGGGCATCGGCAAGAGCAAGCTGGAATTTATTAGTAAGACGATCCAGACGCATAACTCCTCCCATAACGGATCAAAGTTGCTACTGGAGATTAAATGAGGTCATCCCTCAATTATTCAAGGTTATTGACCAGATTAATGTGAAAAGAAAATCACGCGTACCGGATCGTCTTGATTCTTTAGGTTATATCAGCCAAATGAAACTTGCCATACGACCGGTGGTCTTGTCGCGACGATAAGAGAAGAAAGTCTCATTTTCCGTATATGTACAACGGTCGCCGCCGAAAATTTGTTCAACACCAACGCTCGCCAGACGCTGCCGGGCAAGCTGATAAATATCTGCCAGATACTTATCACCATGCTGAATGAAAGCTGTACTCGCTTTGGCGTCTACTGCCATAAACGCCTCGCGAACCTCCGCCCCCACTTCAAACGCGCGTGGACCAATTGCCGGCCCTAACCAGGCGAGAATATTTTCCGGATTATCAGCAAAACAGGAAACCGTCTCTTCCAGCACGCCTGAGCACAGTCCACGCCAGCCAGCATGAGCGGCGGCGATTTCCGTTCCCGCTCGATTGCAAAACAGCACGGGGAGGCAGTCGGCAGTCATCACTGCGCAAACCGTGCCCGGCGTGTTGCTATAAGAGGCATCTGCTCGTTTTGAGGCATAAGGTTCGCCAGTAAGCTTAAGCACATCTTTGCCGTGTACCTGCTCAAGCCAGACCGGTTTTGAAGGCAAATTGCCCGCAGCAAAAAGTCGCTTGCGATTCTCTTCAACGTGATCCGGGTTATCGCCACAATGAGCACCGAGGTTGAGCGAATCATACGGGGGCAAGCTCACGCCGCCGATACGAGTGGAGCTACAGGCCGCAACACCTTTTGGCAGCGGCCACTGCGGGACAATCAGCTTACTCATAACCAGTCCACTTCATCCTTATGCTCTTCGAAATCGGCGCGCATCACCTCAATCAGCTCCACCATATCTTCTGGAATAGGCGCATGCCATTCCATTTCGATACCGGAGATCGGGTGATAAAGACGCAGCATGGTTGCATGAAGCGCCTGGCGGTCAAACTTACGCAGCGTGGAGATAAACGCTTCCGAAGCACCTTTTGGCGGACGCGGACGGCCACCATAAACCGGATCGCCCACCAGCGGATGAGTGATATGGGCCATATGCACGCGGATCTGGTGCGTACGTCCGGTTTCCAGACGCAACCGCAGACGCGTGTGCACACGGAAGTGTTCCATGATGCGATAGTGAGTGACCGCCGGTTTACCCATCGGATGCACCGCCATGTGAGTACGTTTGGTCGGGTGGCGGCTGATTGGTTCATCTACTGTACCGCCAGCGGTCATATGACCAATTGCCACCGCTTCATACTCACGAGTAACTTCACGCCGTTGCAAAGATTCGACTAAACGCGTCTGAGCCGGAACGGTTTTTGCCACAACCATCAGGCCGGTGGTGTCTTTATCCAGACGATGGACGATGCCCGCACGCGGTACATCGGCAATGGGCGGATAATAATGAAGCAACGCATTCAGTACCGTACCATCCGGGTTACCCGCGCCAGGATGTACCACCAGGTCGCGTGGTTTATTAATGACGATGATATCTTCATCTTCATAGACGATATCCAGCGGGATATCCTGCGGTTCAAAACGCGCTTCTTCTTCAATCTCAGCGTTGATGGCCACCTGCTCGCCACCCAATACTTTTTCTTTCGGCTTATCACAAACTTTGCCGTTAACCAGCACGCGCTGGTCGAGGATCCATTCTTTTATTCGCGAACGTGAATAATCCGGGAACATTTCGGCCAAAGCCTGATCTAAGCGTTGACCGAGTTGGTTTTCGGACACCGTTGCAGTGAGCTGTACTCGTTGTGCCATATATACTGCTTCTTCGTTTATCGTTGGGGTTTTACGGCTTTGCCGTTTAATATAGTGTGCTATTGTAGCTGGTCTTAACCGGGAGCAGGAACAGAGAATCTCCCGTATTACATTTTGAGGAAAGTCAAAACGTCATGACGCGCATGAAATATCTGGTGGCAGCCGCCACACTAAGCCTGTTTTTGGCGGGTTGCTCGGGGTCAAAGGAAGAAGTACCTGATAATCCGCCAAATGAAATTTACGCGACTGCACAACAAAAGCTGCAGGACGGTAACTGGAGACAGGCAATAACGCAACTGGAAGCGTTAGATAATCGCTATCCGTTTGGTCCGTATTCGCAGCAGGTGCAGCTGGATCTCATCTACGCCTACTATAAAAACGCCGATTTGCCGTTAGCACAGGCTGCCATCGATCGTTTTATTCGCCTTAACCCGACCCATCCGAATATCGATTATGTCATGTACATGCGTGGCCTGACCAATATGGCGCTGGATGACAGTGCGCTGCAAGGGTTCTTTGGCGTTGACCGTAGCGATCGCGATCCTCAACATGCACGAGCTGCGTTTAGTGACTTTTCCAAACTGGTGCGCGGCTATCCGAACAGTCAGTACACCACCGATGCCACCAAACGTCTGGTATTCCTGAAAGATCGTCTGGCGAAATATGAATACTCCGTTGCCGAGTACTATACAGAACGTGGTGCATGGGTTGCCGTCGTTAACCGCGTAGAAGGCATGTTGCGCGACTACCCGGATACCCAGGCTACGCGTGATGCGCTGCCGCTGATGGAAAATGCATACCGTCAGATGCAGTTGAATGCGCAAGCTGAAAAAGTAGCGAAAATCATCGCCGCAAACAGCAGCAATACATAACAGAAACCTGAAACACAAAACGGCAGCCCTTGAGCTGTAATGCCGATCAGTTAAGGATCAGTTGACCGATCCAGTGGCTGTGTAAGAATCCGGAAACGCTCACTTGTTTCCGGATTTTTTTATGCACATTGGACAGGCTCTTGATCTGGTATCCCGTTACGATTCTCTGCGTAACCCACTGACTTCTCTGGGGGATTACCTCGACCCCGAACTCATCTCTCGTTGCCTTGCCGAATCAGGTACTGTAACGCTACGCAAGCGCCGTCTTCCCCTCGAAATGATGGTCTGGTGTATTGTTGGCATGGCGCTTGAGCGTAAAGAACCTCTTCACCAGATTGTGAATCGCCTGGACATCATGCTGCCGGGCAATCGCCCCTTCGTTGCCCCCCAGTGCCGTTATTCAGGCCCGCCAGCGCCTGGGAAGTGAGGCTGTCCGCCGCGTGTTCACGAAAACAGCGCAGCTCTGGCATAACGCCACGCCGCATCCGCACTGGTGCGGCCTGACCCTGCTGGCCATCGATGGTGTGTTCTGGCGCACACCGGATACACCAGAGAACGATGCAGCCTTCCCCCGCCAGACACATGCCGGGAACCCGGCGCTCTACCCGCAGGTCAAAATGGTCTGCCAGATGGAACTGACCAGCCATCTGCTGACGGCTGCAGCCTTCGGCACGATGAAGAACAGCGAAAATGAGCTTGCTGAGCAACTTATAGAACAAACCGGCGATAACACTCTGACGTTAATGGATAAAGGTTATTACTCACTGGGACTGTTAAATGCCTGGAGCCTGGCGGGAGAACACCGCCACTGGATGATACCTCTCAGAAAGGGAGCGCAATATGAAGAGATCAGAAAACTGGGTAAAGGCGATCATCTGGTGAAGCTGAAAACCAGCCCGCAGGCACGAAAAAAGTGGCCGGGACTGGGAAATGAAGTGACAGCCCGCCTGCTGACCGTGACGCGCAAAGGAAAAGTCTGCCATCTGCTGACGTCGATGACGGACGCCATGCGCTTCCCCGGAGGAGAAATGGCGGATCTGTACAGTCATCGCTGGGAAATCGAACTGGGATACAGGGAGATAAAACAGACGATGCAACTGAGCAGGCTGACGCTGAGAAGTAAAAAGCCGGAGCTTGTGGAGCAAGAGCTGTGGGGTGTCTTACTGGCTTATAATCTGGTGAGATATCAGATGATTAAAATGGCGGAACATCTGAAAGGTTACTGGCCGAATCAACTGAGTTTCTCAGAATCATGCGGAATGGTGATGAGAATGCTGATGACATTGCAGGGCGCTTCACCGGGACGTATACCGGAGCTGATGCGCGATCTTGCAAGTATGGGACAACTTGTGAAATTACCGACAAGAAGGGAAAGGGCCTTCCCGAGAGTGGTAAAGGAGAGGCCCTGGAAATACCCCACAGCCCCGAAAAAGAGCCAGTCAGTTGCTTAACTGATCGGCATTACAGCCCTTGAGCTGCCGTTTTTTTATTCTGTTAGTTGTGAAACTGAAGCGATTTAGTCACTATCGATCTCATCAAATATGGCTCGCTTTGAGATATTCCTCAAGTAAAAAAACACCTCTTCCTGCGATTTCTCACAAAAAAGATTCGTTGACAAAAAGTGACAAAATTATGAGATTTCCATCACACATTTTGACATCAGGAACGGTATGCTGAATTCACCAAGACGGGAAGACAAGAGGTAAAATTTATGACAATGAACATTACCAGCAAACAAATGGAAATTACTCCGGCCATCCGCCAACATGTCGCAGACCGTCTCGCCAAACTGGAAAAATGGCAAACACATCTGATTAATCCACATATCATTCTGTCCAAAGAGCCACAAGGGTTTGTTGCTGACGCCACAATCAATACACCTAACGGCGTTCTGGTTGCCAGTGGTAAACATGAAGATATGTACACCGCAATTAACGAATTGATCAACAAGCTGGAACGGCAGCTCAATAAACTGCAGCACAAAGGCGAAGCACGTCGTGCCGCAACATCGGTGAAAGACGCCAACTTCGTCGAAGAAGTTGAAGAAGAGTAGTCCTTTATATTGAGTGTATCGCCAACGCGCCTTCGGGCGCGTTTTTTGTTGACAGCGTGAAAACAGTACGGGTACTGTACTAAAGTCACTTAAGGAAACAAACATGAAACACACACCGTTTTTCTTCGCATTCTTTTTTACCTTCCCCTGAATGGGAGGCGTTTCGTCGTGTGAAACAGAATGCGAAGACGAACAATAAGGCCTCCCAAATCGGGGGGCCTTTTTTATTGATAACAAAAAGGCAACACTATGACATCGGAAAACCCGTTACTGGCGCTGCGAGAGAAAATCAGCGCGCTGGATGAAAAATTATTAGCATTACTGGCAGAGCGACGCGAACTGGCCGTCGAGGTGGGAAAAGCCAAACTGCTCTCGCATCGCCCGGTACGTGATATTGATCGTGAACGCGATTTGCTGGAAAGATTAATTACGCTCGGTAAAGCGCACCATCTGGACGCCCATTACATTACTCGCCTGTTCCAGCTCATCATTGAAGATTCCGTATTAACTCAGCAGGCTTTGCTCCAGCAACATCTCAATAAAATTAATCCGCACTCAGCACGCATCGCTTTTCTCGGCCCCAAAGGTTCTTATTCCCATCTTGCGGCGCGCCAGTATGCTGCCCGTCACTTTGAGCAATTCATTGAAAGTGGCTGCGCCAAATTTGCCGATATTTTTAATCAGGTGGAAACCGGCCAGGCCGACTATGCCGTCGTACCGATTGAAAATACCAGCTCCGGTGCCATAAATGACGTTTACGATCTGCTGCAACATACCAGTTTGTCGATTGTTGGCGAGATGACGTTAACTATCGACCATTGTTTGTTGGTCTCCGGCACTACTGATTTATCCACCATCAATACGGTCTACAGCCATCCGCAGCCATTCCAGCAATGCAGCAAATTCCTTAATCGTTATCCGCAATGGAAGATTGAATATACCGAAAGTACGTCTGCGGCAATGGAAAAGGTTGCACAGGCAAAATCACCGCATGTTGCTGCGTTGGGAAGCGAAGCTGGCGGCACTTTGTACGGTTTGCAGGTACTGGAGCGTATTGAAGCGAATCAGCGACAAAACTTCACCCGATTTGTGGTGTTGGCACGTAAAGCCATTAACGTGTCTGACCAGGTTCCAGCGAAAACGACGTTGTTAATGGCGACCGGGCAACAAGCTGGTGCGCTGGTTGAAGCGTTGCTGGTACTGCGCAACCACAATCTGATTATGACCCGTCTGGAGTCACGCCCGATTCACGGTAATCCATGGGAAGAGATGTTTTATCTGGATATTCAGGCCAATCTTGAATCAGCGGAAATGCAAAAAGCATTGAAAGAGTTAGGGGACATCACCCGTTCGATGAAGGTATTGGGCTGTTACCCAAGTGAGAACGTAGTGCCTGTTGATCCAACCTGATGAAAAGGTGCCGGATGATGTGAATCACCCGGCACTGGATTATTAGTGACGGTTGTCATTCGCCTGACGCAATAACACGCGGCTTTCACTCTGAAAACGCTGTGCGTAATCGCCGAACCAGTGCTCCACCTTGCGGAAACTGTCAATAAACGCCTGCTTATCGCCCTGCTCCAGCAACTCAATCGCCTCGCCGAAACGCTTATAGTAACGTTTGATTAACGCCAGATTACGCTCTGACGACATAATAATGTCGGCATACAGTTGCGGATCCTGGGCAAACAGTCGCCCAACCATCGCCAGCTCAAGGCGGTAAATCGGCGAAGAAAGCGCCAGAAGTTGCTCAAGCTGAACATTTTCTTCTGCCAGGTGCAGCCCATAAGCAAAAGTAGCAAAGTGGCGCAGTGCCTGAATAAACGCCATATTCTGATCGTGCTCGACAGCGCTAATACGATGCAGCCGAGCGCCCCAGACCTGAATTTGCTCCAGAAACCATTGGTATGCTTCCGGCTTACGTCCATCACACCAGACCACAACTTGTTTTGCCAGGCTACCGCTGTCCGGGCCGAACATCGGGTGTAACCCCAGCACCGGACCATCATGCGCCGCCAGCATGGCCTGTAATGGTCCATTTTTCACCGATGCCAGATCGACCAGAATACAATCTTTCGGTAAAGGCGGTAATTTGCCAATAACTTGTTCAGTAACGTGGATGGGCACACTAACAATCACCATTCCGGCATCGGCAACTATCTCAGCCGCTCGATCCCAGTCATGTTGCTCCAGAATCCGCACCTGATAACCCGATAGTGTCAGCATCTTCTCGAACAGGCGTCCCATCTGACCGCCACCGCCGACGATAACCACCGGGCGCAGTGACGGACAAAGCGTTTTAAATCCTTTGTCGTTTTCACTGGAGTAAGATTCACGCATCACCCGACGCAAAACATCCTCAATCAGATCTGGCGGTACACCCAGAGCTTCCGCCTCTGCACGACGCGAGGCCAACATAGATGCCTCGCGCTCCGGAACATAAATAGGCAGTCCAAAGCGGCTTTTCACCTCGCCCACTTCAGCAACCAGTTCCAGACGCTTCGCTAATAAATTCAGCAGCGCTTTATCGACTTCATCAATTTGATCGCGTAATGCGGTCAATTCAGCAACCATAATAAACCTCTTAAGCCACGCGAGCCGTCAGCTGCCCGTTCAGATCCTGATGAATTTCACGCAGCAAGGCATCGGTCATTTCCCAGCTAATGCAGGCATCGGTTACGGATACACCGTATTTCATTTCACTGCGCGGTTGCTCGGAAGACTGATTGCCCTCGTGGATATTACTTTCGATCATCAGACCAATAATTGAGCGATTGCCATCTTTGATTTGAGCAACCACGGATTCTGCCACCGCAGGCTGACGGCGATAATCTTTATTGGAATTACCGTGGCTGCAATCTACCATCAGAGACGGGCGCAGTCCCGCCTGTTCCATCTCTTTTTCACATTGCGCAACATCCGCAGGGCTATAGTTCGGCGCTTTACCACCGCGCAGGATCACATGCCCGTCCGGATTCCCCTGAGTTTGTAGCAACGCCACCTGCCCTGCCTGGTTAATGCCAACAAAACGGTGCGGCTGGGCGGCGGCACGCATAGCGTTAATAGCCGTTGCAAGGCTGCCGTCGGTGCCGTTTTTAAAACCAACCGGCATGGAAAGCCCGGAGGCCATTTCACGGTGTGTTTGCGATTCCGTTGTACGAGCACCAATTGCTGACCAGCTAAACAGATCGCCCAGGTATTGCGGGCTATTAGGATCTAACGCTTCCGTCGCCAGTGGCAGTCCCATATTCACCAGCTCAAGCAGCAATTTACGCGCGATCTGCAGCCCGGCTTCTACATCAAAAGAGCCATCCATATGGGGATCGTTAATCAACCCTTTCCAACCGACAGTGGTACGGGGTTTTTCAAAATAGACGCGCATTACCAGATAGAGGCTATCGCTGACCTCTGCGGCAAGGGCTTTAAATCGACGAGCATATTCCAGAGCAGTTTCCGGATCATGAATGGAACAAGGACCACAGACTACCAACAGACGAGGATCGCGCCCGGCGATAATATCTGAAATGGTTTTACGCGAGTCAGCAATCTGGGCTTCCTGTTGCAGGCTTAATGGAAAAGCGGCCTTCAGTTGTTCCGGAGTCATTAAAACTTGTTCGTCGGTAATATGTACGTTATTCAGCGCGTCTTTTTGCATGATGGCGATCCTGTTTATGCTCGTTTGCGATAGTTGATCCTCAGCGAGGATGACGTAACGATAACACATAAAGTAAAGTTTTCAATCCATATTTCGTACATTTTTCTTTACACAAGCAATTTATTCGCGCTTTTAACCCTTGTTTATGTATAAATAAATTTACACCACCTTTGAAAACAATCCGCTATGCTTTGAAAAAGGAGAAAGAAATGATGAAAAAGTTTATTGCCCCCTTGTTGGCTTTACTGGTTAGCGGATGTCAGATTGATCCTTATACTCACGCGCCAACCTTGACCAGCACCGACTGGTATGATGGCGGTATGGAAGATGCGATATCGGGCAGCACCATAAAAGATGACGATGCATTTAGCGATTCACAGGCGGATCGCGGTCTATACCTTAAAGGATATGCCGAAGGACAAAAGAAAACTTGCCAGACCGATTTTACTTATGCCCGAGGACTTTCCGGTAAAAGCTTTCCTGCCAGCTGCAACAATGTTGAAAATACAAGCCAACTGCATGAAGTATGGCAAAAAGGGGCTGATGAAAATGCCAGCACAATACGATTAAATTAATTAAAACCCCACAAATAAATTAAACATAAGATTTTACTCATTATGTTTTATTTCTCACAATGATGACGATCGCATGAAAAAATGATATTTTAATGAGCATTCTGAAAAAATATCGATGCATTTCGAGCGAAGATGGTGGGGATCCCTGAATGCGTTTTTCTCACCGACTGTTCTTACTTCTGATTCTCCTGCTGACGGGAGCACCAATACTCGCTCAGGAGCCTTCTGACGTTGCGAAAAACGTGCGTATGATGGTTTCCGGTATTGTCAGTTACACCCGCTGGCCTGCGCTATCAGGGCCACCAAAGTTATGTATCTTTTCATCTTCACGTTTTAGTACCGCCCTACAAGAGAATGCCGCGACATCTTTGCCTTATCTGCCTGTCATCATTCACACTCAACAAGAGGCGATGATTTCAGGCTGCAATGGTTTTTATTTTGGCAATGAGTCACCGACATTCCAGATGGAATTAACCGAACAATATCCGTCAAAGGCGTTATTATTAATTGCCGAACAAAATACCGAGTGCATTATTGGTAGCGCCTTTTGTCTGATCATCCACAATAATGACGTCAGATTTGCCGTAAACCTGGATGCCTTATCGCGTAGCGGTGTAAAGGTCAACCCGGATGTCTTGATGCTCGCACGGAAGAAAAATGATGGATAACGATAATTCTCTTAATAAGCGCCCCACGTTTAAAAGAGCATTACGCAACATCAGTATGACCAGCATATTTATCACTATGATGCTGATCTGGTTGCTGCTTTCCGTGACCTCGGTGCTGACCCTGAAACAGTACGCGCAAAAAAACCTGGCACTGACAGCAGCAACAATGACTTACAGTCTGGAAGCAGCGGTCGTTTTTGCCGATGGCCCTGCAGCAACTGAAACACTGGCAGCGCTGGGCCAGCAAGGGCAATTTTCAACTGCAGAAGTACGTGATAAGCAGCAAAATATTCTGGCATCCTGACATTACACCCGTAAGGATCCAGGCGATACTTTCAGCAATTTCATAAGCCACTGGCTCTTCCCTGCCCCCATCATTCAGCCGATTCGTCACAATGGCGAAACCATTGGCGAAGTACGCTTAACCGCTCGCGACAGTTCAATCAGCCATTTCATCTGGTTTTCGCTCGCCGTACTGACCGGTTGTATTCTGCTGGCATCAGGAATCGCAATTACCCTCACCCGCCATTTGCACAATGGCCTGGTGGAAGCACTGAAAAATATCACCGATGTCGTACATGATGTGCGTTCCAACCGCAATTTTTCCCGACGAGTTTCGGAAGAACGTATCGCTGAGTTTCACCGCTTCGCTCTCGACTTCAACAGTCTGCTTGATGAAATGGAAGAGTGGCAGCTTCGTTTACAGGCCAAAAATGCGCAGCTTCTGCGTACCGCGCTACATGACCCATTAACCGGGCTGGCTAACCGCGCAGCGTTTCGTAGCGGCATCAACACATTGATGAGCAGTTCCGACGCCCGAAAAACGTCGGCGTTACTATTTCTTGATGGCGATAATTTCAAATATATCAATGATACCTGGGGTCATGCGACGGGCGATAGAGTCTTGATTGAAATCGCAAAACGGTTAGCTGAATTTGGCGGGCTGCGACATAAAGCATACCGCCTGGGCGGCGATGAATTCGCTATGGTGCTCTATGATGTACAGTCGGAATCTGAAGTGCAGCAGATATGCTCAGCACTGACACAAATCTTTAATCTCCCGTTTGATCTTCATAATGGCCATCAGACCACCATGACATTAAGCATTGGTTACGCGATGACCATTGAGCACGCCTCTGCGGAAAAATTACAAGAGCTTGCCGATCACAATATGTATCAGGCCAAACACCAGCGTGCCGAAAAGCTGGTGAGATAACAAGGATATATCGATATGATAAAGCACCTGGTAGCACCCCTGATTTTCACCTCGCTAATACTGACTGGCTGCCAGTCCCCTCAGGGAAAGTTTACTCCTGAGCAAGTCGCCGCTATGCAATCTTATGGATTTACTGAATCCGCCGGCGACTGGTCGCTGGGCTTATCAGATGCCATTCTGTTCGCAAAAAATGACTACAAATTGCTCCCGGAAAGCCAGCAACAGATCCAAACCATGGCAGCCAAATTGGCCTCGACAGGGCTAACACATGCCCGTATGGATGGACACACCGATAACTATGGTGAAGACAGTTACAACGAAGGCTTATCATTGAAACGGGCGAATGTCGTGGCCGATGCATGGGCTATTGGTGGACAAATTCCACGCAGCAATCTCACCACACAGGGTTTAGGAAAAAAATATCCCATAGCCAGTAACAAGACCGCCCAGGGCCGCGCCGAGAACCGCCGCGTCGCAGTGGTGATTACAACCCCTTAAAACACGAGCAAACAGACAAAAAAAGGGCCAGCCAATTGGCCAGCCCTTCTTAACAGGATGTCGCTTAAGCGAAATCTTAGTTAAGACGCTCTTTGATACGAGCAGCCTTACCAGTACGCTCACGCAGGTAGTACAGTTTAGCTTTACGAACAGCACCACGACGTTTGACAGAAATGCTGTCAACTACCGGAGAGTGAGTCTGGAAGACACGCTCAACGCCTTCGCCGTTGGAAATTTTACGAACAGTGAATGCAGAGTGCAGACCGCGGTTACGAATAGCGATAACCACGCCCTCGAATGCCTGCAGACGTTTTTTGGAACCTTCAACAACCCATACTTTCACTTCCACGGTATCACCCGGACGGAAGGAAGGTACGTCCTGCTTCATCTGCTCTTGTTCAAGTTGCTTAATAATGTTGCTCATAATTTAATCTCTTATCCTGGGTAAACTGATATCTCGGGGGCTTACGCCATCCCATCATGTTTATGTTGCTGTTGTGCGTGTTCCGTTTTGAACTCCGCCAGCAACCTTGCTTGCTCTTCAGTCAGAGCCAGGTTTTCCAGAAGTTCAGGTCTTCTAAGCCAGGTACGGCCCAGCGACTGTTTCAAACGCCAGCGACGTATCTCGGCATGGTTGCCCGACAGTAACACTGGCGGAACTTCCATCCCTTCTAACACCTCAGGCCGCGTATAGTGCGGGCAATCCAGCAATCCTTCAGCAAAGGAATCTTCCGTTGCCGAGGCTTCATGTCCCAGTACTCCCGGAATAAACCGGGAAACGGAGTCAATCAGCGTCATTGCTGGTAACTCACCACCACTGAGAACGTAATCGCCGATTGACCATTCTTCGTCAATTTCGGTTTGGATCACGCGCTCATCTATACCTTCGTAGCGACCGCACACCAGAATCAATTTTTGATTCGTTGCCAGTTCGCTGACGCCCGCTTGATCAAGCTTGCGTCCCTGTGGTGACAGATAAATCACCTTTGCGCCTTCACCCGCCGCGGCTTTTGCTGCATGAATGGCGTCCCGCAAGGGTTGCACCATCATTAACATCCCCGGTCCGCCGCCGTAAGGACGATCGTCCACGGTACGGTGCCGGTCATGCGTGAAGTCGCGAGGACTCCAACTCTGGATGCTCAGCAGGCCATTTTTAACTGCCCGGCCAGTTACCCCGTAATCGGTAATTGCGCGGAACATTTCAGGAAACAGGCTAATTATGCCAATCCACATAGCGCCGTCTTTTACCGTTTATCCGGTGGTTTAAAAACCAGGATCCCAATCTACTTCGATTGAACGAGTAGTGAGATCGACTTTCTTGATAACCTGCCCATCGAGGAACGGTACGAGACGTTCCTTGATACCAAACGCATCTTTCAGGTTTGCCTTAATGACGAGAACGTCATTAGATCCGGTTTCCATCATATCGACGACTTTACCGAGATCGTAGCCTTCAGTGGTTACTACCTGGCAGCCCATCAGGTCTTTCCAGTAGTAGTCACCCTCTTCAAGCTGAGGCAGCTGCGATGAATCCACGACAATTTCACAATTCGTCAGCAGGTTCGCCGCATCACGATCGTCAACGCCTTTCAGCTTGATGATCATGTCCTGATTGTGGTGCTTCCAGCTTTCCAGCTGGACTTGCTGCCACTGACCCGCCTTCTGGATAAACCAGGGCTGATAGTCAAAAATGCTTTCGGCGTCTTCGGTGGAAGAAAACACTCTGAGCCACCCACGAATACCGTAAGACGAACCCATTTTTCCCAAAACGATGGGATCAACAGGTGCTTGCGCGGTGAGTTGTTTGCTCATCATGACCACCGTGACAGATTAAGCTGCTTTGTTTACTTCTTTGATCAGCGCAGCAACGCGATCAGAAATAGTTGCGCCCTGGCCAACCCAGTGAGCGATGCGATCCAGATCCAGGCGAGTGCCTTCTTCTTTTTCGCTAGCGATTGGGTTGAAGAAACCAACGCGCTCGATGAAGCGACCGTTGCGTGCATTACGGCTGTCAGCGACAACAACCTGGTAGAACGGACGCTTTTTAGCGCCGTGACGTGCTAAACGAATAGTTACCATAACATCCTCTTGTGTGAATAAAACAACCGGACCCCATCGAGGAACGGAGTCCGGTGTCATATTAAAAGCCCGAAAATTTTACTCATTTTTGCAGAAATTGCAATCAACAGTTGCTAACTCTGCTGTAAAAGGCCGTCGGCGGTGCAGCCAGTTTGGTGCCGGAGTGCGCGCAGTCACCGGAGCGTACACGCAATACGTGAGGATGACGAGCACACCCCGGTGCCAAAATGGCAAACAAGCCAGGCCGATTAGCGACCAGGAAATCCCGGCGGCATCATACCCTTCATGCTTCTCATCATCTTCGCCATCCCGCCCTTCTTCATTTTCTTCATCATGCGCTGCATGTCGTCGAACTGTTTCAGAAGACGGTTAACGTCCTGCACCTGCATACCGCAACCGGCAGCGATACGGCGTTTACGCGAACCTTTGATGATTTCTGGCTTAGCGCGCTCTTTCATCGTCATCGAGTTGATGATGGCTTCCATACGCACCAGCACTTTATCGTCCATCTGCGACTTGACGTTATCCGGGATCTGCCCCATGCCCGGCAGTTTGCCCATCAAGCTGGCCATGCCGCCCATATTTTTCATCTGGCGCAGTTGCTCAAGGAAGTCGTTGAGATCGAAGCCGTCGCCTTTTTTTAACTTGCTGGCTAATTTCTCTGCCTGCGCGCGGTCAACTTTGCTTTCGATATCTTCGATCAGTGACAGTACGTCGCCCATGCCGAGAATACGCGACGCGATGCGGTCCGGATGGAACGGCTCCAGCGCCTCAGTTTTCTCGCCAACACCGAGGAACTTGATCGGTTTGCCAGTGATGTGACGAATAGAGAGCGCCGCACCGCCGCGGGCATCGCCGTCCACTTTGGTCAACACTACGCCGGTAAGCGGTAACGCTTCATTGAATGCTTTTGCCGTATTGGCCGCATCCTGACCGGTCATGGCGTCAACCACAAATAGGGTTTCAACCGGGTTAATCGACGCATGGACTTGTTTGATCTCGTCCATCATCGCTTCGTCAACGTGCAGACGACCAGCGGTATCCACCAGCAGCACGTCGTAGAATTTCAGTTTGGCTTCTTTCAGCGCCGCGTTAACGATATCTACCGGCTTCTGACCAACATCAGAAGGGAAGAAATCAACGCCCACCTGCTCTGCCAACGTCTCAAGCTGTTTGATTGCCGCCGGGCGATAAACGTCGGCAGAAACCACCAGCACTTTCTTCTTGTGCTTCTCGCGCAGGAACTTACCGAGTTTACCAACGCTGGTTGTTTTACCGGCACCTTGCAGGCCCGCCATCAGCACGACCGCAGGCGGTTGCGCAGCCAGGTTCAGGGTCTGGTTCTCTTCGCCCATCGCCGCAACCAGTTCGTTACGGACGATTTTGACGAACTCCTGCCCCGGCGTCAGGCTCTTATTAACTTCATGACCAACCGCTTTCTCTTTTACGCGATTGATAAACTCACGCACTACCGGCAGAGCGACGTCCGCCTCCAGCAGCGCCATGCGCACTTCGCGCAGCGTATCTTTTACGTTGTCTTCAGTGAGGCGTCCACGGCCACTGATATTGCGCAGCGTGCGCGACAAACGATCGGTTAAATTATCAAACATTGTCTCTCGCCTGGGGTGGAAACGGTTGGCCGCAATCGCGACACATCATCAGTATTTTGCCGCAGTATAACATGAAGGCGTCTTTGTTGTTATGCAACGGTTGGAGCAGCGTTCACCTGACGCTATACTGCTTCTCTTTCTTATTGCTCAAACTGTCGACATTACTATGCCCGTTTTTGCTCTGCTCGCGCTTGTCGCCTACTCCGTCAGTCTTGCGCTGATTGTTCCCGGTCTGCTGCAAAAAAACGGCGGCTGGCGGCGCATGGCTATTATTTCTGCGGTCATTGCGCTGGTCTGCCACGCAATCGCTCTGGAAGCCCGCATCCTGCCCGACGGTGATAGCGGACAAAACCTCAGCCTGCTGAACGTTGGTTCATTGGTCAGTTTGATGATCTGTACGGTAATGACCATTGTGGCTTCTCGCAATCGTGGCTGGTTGTTGCTACCCATTGTCTATGCCTTTGCGCTTATCAACCTGGCGCTGGCGACCTTCATGCCCAATGAATACATCACCCATCTGGAAGCAACGCCGGGGATGCTGGTGCACATTGGCTTATCGCTTTTTTCCTATGCCACGCTAATTATCGCTGCCCTGTACGCGCTGCAACTGGCGTGGATTGATTACCAACTGAAGAACAAGAAGCTGGCATTTAACCAGGAAATGCCGCCATTGATGAGTATCGAGCGTAAAATGTTCCATATCACGCAGATTGGCGTGGTGCTGCTAACGCTCACTCTTTGCACTGGCCTGTTCTACATGCACAACTTATTTAGCATGGAAAATATCGACAAGGCCGTGCTCTCTATCGTGGCGTGGTTTGTCTATATTGTGCTGCTGTGGGGACATTATCATGAAGGATGGCGTGGACGCCGCGTCGTCTGGTTTAACGTTGCGGGTGCAGTCATTCTGACACTGGCCTACTTCGGCAGCCGAATTTTTCAGCAGTTAATCAGCTAAACCCAGAAAAGGAGTTTCCCCTGGAACACATTTCTACTACTACGTTGATCATTATTCTGATCATCATGGTGGTCATTTCAGCCTATTTTTCCGGGTCCGAAACCGGAATGATGACTCTCAACCGCTATCGTCTTCGACATATGGCGAAACAGGGTAATCGCTCGGCCAAACGCGTCGAAAAATTGCTGCGTAAGCCAGACCGCCTGATAAGCCTGGTGTTAATCGGCAATAACCTGGTCAATATTCTTGCCTCCGCGCTCGGCACTATTGTTGGGATGCGTTTGTACGGCGATGCGGGCGTGGCAATTGCGACTGGTGTGCTGACTTTTGTCGTGCTGGTTTTTGCTGAGGTATTGCCGAAAACCATTGCCGCGCTGTACCCGGAAAAAGTCGCTTATCCGAGTAGTTTTTTACTGGCTCCGCTGCAAATTTTGATGATGCCGCTGGTCTGGTTGCTGAATGCTATTACCCGCATGTTAATGCGCATGATGGGCATCAAAACCGATATCGTGGTTAGCGGCTCTTTGAGCAAAGAAGAGTTGCGTACTATCGTGCACGAATCACGCTCACAAATTTCCCGTCGCAATCAGGATATGCTGCTGTCGGTGCTCGATCTGGAAAAGATGACCGTCGATGACATCATGGTGCCGCGAAGTGAAATTATCGGTATTGATATCAACGATGACTGGAAATCGATTCTGCGCCAACTCTCCCACTCACCTCACGGGCGCATCGTGCTCTACCGTGATTCGCTGGACGACGCCATCAGTATGCTGCGTGTGCGTGAAGCCTGGCGACTCATGTCGGAGAAAAAAGAGTTCACCAAAGAAACCATGCTACGCGCCGCGGACGAGATCTATTTTGTCCCGGAGGGTACGCCGCTCAGCACACAGCTGGTCAAGTTTCAGCGCAACAAAAAGAAAGTCGGCCTGCTCGTCAACGAATATGGAGACATTCAGGGGCTGGTGACGGTTGAAGATATTCTGGAAGAGATTGTCGGCGATTTCACTACCTCGATGTCGCCAACACTTGCCGAAGAGGTCACGCCGCAAAACGACGGTTCGGTGATTATCGATGGCACCGCCAACGTGCGAGAAATCAACAAAGCCTTTAACTGGCATCTACCGGAAGATGATGCCCGCACGGTTAATGGCGTCATTCTTGAGGCACTGGAAGAGATCCCTGTCGCAGGCACCCGCGTGCGTATTGGCGAGTACGATATCGATATTCTCGACGTACAGGACAATATGATTAAGCAGGTAAAAGTTTTTCCTGTAAAACCGCTGCGCGAGAGTGTGGCGGAGTAACGAAAACGGCCCTGCATTCGCATGCAGGGCCGTGAATTATTACGAAAACAGAAATTACGCTTTTGCTTTCGCTACAGTTACCATCGCCGCACGAATCGTACGACCATTCAGCGTATAACCCTTCTGCATAATGCCCAGTACGTTACCTGGCGCAACGTCATCAGATTCCACCATTGCGATGGCCTGATGCACATTCGGGTCCAGCGGGACGTTAGTTTCGGCGATCACTTCAACGCCAAACTTACGCACAACATCCAGCATCGACTTCAGCGTCAGCTCAATACCTTCAACCATCGCGGACATATCCGGGTTAGCTTTATCAGCCACTTCCAGCGCACGATCCAGGCTATCAATCACCGGCAGCAATTCGTTGATGAATTTCTCCAGCGCGAATTTGTGGGCTTTTTCAATATCCAGTTCAGTACGACGACGCAGGTTTTCCATTTCGGCTTTTACGCGCAAAATGCCGTCACGTTCACGAGTCTGGGCTTCAGCCAGCTGAGCTTCGAGATTCGCAATTTTTTCATCGCGCGGATCCACCTGCTCAGCAGAAGCGTCTGGCTCAACTGCCTCAATCTCTTCGTGCTGATCCATGATAATTTCTTCCGGGGCTTGCCCCTCAGGCGTTTTCTGTTCTTTACTACTCATGAATTTCTCCGCGTTTTTTTCGCATTCATCTCGCTAACTTCGCTTATTATGGGGATCAGTTTCAGGGTTTCAAGGGAAGCACTCACATTGTCATCAATCTTCGCAACAAGGACCTCGGAAAAATGAATAATCATTTCAAGTGTATTGGCATTGTGGGACACCCACGGCACCCCACTGCACTGACAACACATGAAATGCTCTACCGCTGGCTGTGCACAAAAGGTTACGAGGTCATCGTTGAGCAGCAAATCGCTCACGAACTGCAACTGAAGAATGTGAAGACTGGCACGCTCGCGGAGATTGGGCAACTGGCTGATCTCGCGGTAGTCGTTGGTGGCGACGGTAATATGCTGGGCGCGGCGCGCACACTCGCCCGTTACGATATTAAAGTTATTGGAATCAACCGTGGCAACCTGGGTTTCCTGACTGACCTTGACCCCGATAACGCCCAGCAACAATTAGCCGATGTGCTGGAAGGCCACTACATCAGCGAGAAACGTTTTTTGCTGGAAGCGCAAGTTTGTCAGCAAGATTGCCAGAAACGCATCAGCACCGCGATTAACGAAGTGGTACTTCATCCTGGCAAAGTGGCGCATATGATTGAGTTCGAAGTGTATATCGACGAGATCTTTGCGTTTTCTCAGCGTTCCGATGGACTGATTATTTCGACGCCAACAGGCTCCACCGCCTATTCCCTCTCTGCGGGCGGTCCTATTCTGACCCCCTCTCTGGATGCGATTACCCTGGTGCCCATGTTCCCGCATACGTTGTCAGCACGACCACTGGTGATAAACAGCAGCAGCACGATCCGTCTGCGTTTTTCGCATCGCCGTAACGACCTGGAAATCAGTTGCGACAGCCAGATAGCACTGCCGATTCAGGAAGGTGAAGATGTCCTGATTCGTCGCTGTGATTACCATCTGAATCTGATTCATCCGAAAGATTACAGTTATTTCAATACATTAAGCACCAAGCTCGGCTGGTCAAAAAAATTATTCTAATTTTACGCCAGCCTCTTTACTGTATATAAAACCAGTTTATACTGTACACAATAACAGTAATGGTTTTTCATACAGGAAAACAACTATGTTGGCACAACTGACCATCAGCAACTTTGCTATCGTTCGTGAGCTTGAGATTGATTTTCATAGCGGCATGACCGTAATAACTGGCGAGACCGGCGCGGGTAAATCTATTGCAATAGATGCCCTCGGCCTTTGTCTCGGTGGTCGCGCTGAAGCCGACATGGTGCGTACCGGCGCTGCTCGTGCCGACCTGTGCGCCCGTTTTTCTCTGAAAGATACGCCAGCGGCCCTGCGCTGGCTGGAAGAAAACCAGCTTGAAGACGGTCATGAATGTTTGCTTCGTCGCGTAATCAGTAGCGATGGTCGCTCACGAGGTTTTATCAACGGTACAGCTGTTCCTCTGTCACAACTTCGCGAACTGGGCCAGTTGCTGATTCAGATCCATGGTCAGCACGCCCATCAGTTACTCACCAAACCCGAGCACCAAAAATTCCTGCTTGATGGCTATGCCAATGAAACCTCTCTGCTCCAGGAAATGACCGCACGTTATCAGTTGTGGCATCAAAGCTGCCGTGACCTCGCGCATCATCAACAGTTAAGTCAGGAACGCGCCGCCCGTGCGGAACTGCTGCAATACCAATTAAAAGAACTTAACGAATTTAATCCGCAGCCCGGAGAGTTTGAGCAAATCGACGAAGAGTACAAACGTCTGGCGAACAGCGGTCAATTGCTGACTACCAGCCAGAATGCATTGGCAGTAATGGCCGACGGTGAAGACGCAAACCTGCAAAGTCAGCTTTACACGGCTAAACAACTGGTGAGCGAATTGATTGGCATGGACAGCAAACTGTCCGGCGTACTTGATATGCTGGAAGAAGCTACCATCCAGATTGCTGAAGCCAGCGATGAACTGCGCCACTACTGCGATCGTCTGGATCTCGATCCCAACCGACTGTTTGAACTTGAACAGCGCATCTCAAAACAGATTTCGCTGGCACGTAAACATCACGTCAGCCCTGAGGCATTGCCACAGTATTACCAGTCGCTACTGGAAGAACAGCAGCAACTGGACGATCAGGCCGACTCACAAGAAACGCTCGCGCTGGCGGTAACGAAACATCATCAGCAGGCACTGGAAACCGCGCGCGCATTACACCAGCAACGCCAGCAGTATGCAGAAGAACTTGCACTGCTGATCACCGACAGTATGCATGCGCTCTCAATGCCGCATGGGCAGTTTACGATCGATGTTAAATTTGACGAGCATCACCTGGGCGCTGACGGTGCCGATCGTATTGAGTTTCGGGTAACCACCAACCCAGGTCAGCCAATGCAGCCTATTGCCAAAGTCGCATCCGGTGGTGAATTGTCACGCATCGCATTGGCAATTCAGGTCATCACGGCGCGTAAAATGGAAACCCCGGCACTGATTTTTGATGAAGTGGATGTAGGGATTAGCGGTCCAACAGCGGCAGTTGTCGGCAAACTGCTGCGTCAACTTGGCGAATCAACTCAGGTGATGTGTGTTACCCACCTGCCACAAGTCGCGGGATGTGGTCATCAACACTATTTTGTCAGCAAAGAAACCGATGGTGCGATGACAGAAACACACATGCAATCCCTGGATAAAAAAGCGCGGTTACAAGAGCTGGCGCGCCTGCTTGGGGGCAGTGAAGTCACACGTAACACACTGGCGAATGCGAAAGAACTGCTTGCGGCGTAAACTTTTTTCCTGCTTCACGGTCAGAGTAAACAGCAAAACGCCGTAAGACCGGAAAGCAAAAGGTTTTAAAGTGATGAAAGGTCTATTATCATCGGCATATTACAGATGAGCCACGTACTGCTCGGGCCCGAAAAGGAATCAAATCACTATGCGCTGTAAAACGCTGACTGCTGCAGCAGCAGTACTATTGATGTTGACCGCAGGCTGTTCCACTCTGGAGCGAGTGGTTTACCGTCCTGACATCAACCAGGGGAATTATCTGACCGCTAACGACGTATCCAAAATACGCGTTGGCATGACGCAACAACAAGTTGCGTACGCATTGGGTACACCGCTGATGTCCGATCCATTTGGTACGAATACCTGGTTCTATGTCTTCCGCCAGCAACCAGGTCATGAAGGTGTAACGCAGCAAACGCTGACGCTGACCTTTAATAGTAGCGGGGTGTTGACCAATATTGATAATAAACCTGCGCTGAGTGGTAACTAATCATAAAGTTGCTCTCAAAGACGTTAAAAAAGGTGCTCAATGAGCACCTTTTTTCTGTCTGTTATTTATTCGCTGATTTTTCTGCTCGTTGCCTGCGCAGCTCTTTCGGATCGGCAATGAGAGGGCGATAAATCTCCACCCGATCGCCATCATGCACACTATCGCTCAGTTTTGCCGGACGGCTATAAATGCCGACTTTGTTTTTAGTTAAATCGATATCGGTACGCAATTCCAGCAAGCCACTGGCGCGAATAGCTTCTTCAACCGTCGCACCCTCCTGCAGCGTCACACGCTGCAGGTACTGCTTCTCAGGTAGCGCATAAGCCACCTCAACGGCAATTTTACCTGGCACTGTAAACCTCTTTCGCACGAACCGTAAAAGCCTGGACCATATTAGCCGCCAGTTCTTTAAACACGCGGCCAAAGGCGAGTTCAATCAACTTATTGGTAAACTCAAAATCGAGATGAAACTCGATACGGCACGCCTCCTGACTCAGCGGCGTAAACTTCCATCCACCGATCAATTTCTTGAACGGCCCATCCACCAGATTCATAAGAATACTTTGGTTACTGGTCAACTGGTTGCGGGTAGTAAACGTTTTGCTGATCCCAGCCTTAGAGACATCTACCGCCGCAGTCATCTGCCCAGGAGTGGACTCCAGAATCCGACTTCCGGTACAACCCGGCAAAAACTGAGGATAAGACTGAACGTCATTCACTAACTGATACATTTGCTCCGCGCTGTAGGGTACCAGTGCGGTCCGGCTAATCTGAGGCATAACAATTTCCATCAACAAAAATCCAACAAATAATATCATTTATCCTGCTGTAAAAAAAACGCTATCCCGGCGCTGGGTAACATCGGGTTCATGCTAAGATAGAGCCTTGTCCCCCGCAGGATTGATATGGGGTGTTTTCGATTTCAGATTACCGATGATTCACGACGCTTATGACGAAGAAAAAAGCACATAAACCTGGTTCAGCGACCATCGCGCTTAACAAGCGCGCCCGGCACGAATACTTTATCGAAGAAGAGTTCGAGGCGGGACTTGCCCTGCAAGGCTGGGAGGTTAAATCCCTGCGTGCAGGAAAAGCCAATATCAGCGACAGCTACGTCCTTCTGCGTGACGGAGAGGCATTTCTGTTTGGCGCTAACATCACGCCAATGGCTGTGGCCTCCACGCATGTGGTGTGCGATCCTACCCGTACCCGCAAGTTACTTCTCAACCAGCGCGAACTGGACTCATTGTACGGTCGCGTCAATCGAGAAGGCTATACCGTAGTGGCGCTCTCCCTGTACTGGAAAAATGCCTGGTGCAAAGTGAAAATCGGCGTCGCCAAAGGTAAGAAACAGCATGATAAACGTTCAGATATCAAAGAACGCGAATGGCAGGTGGATAAAGCGCGTATCATGAAAAACGCCCACCGTTAAACCTGCACTGCAATTATTGATCCGCTCCTCACCGCGCCTCCCTCTCCGGCGGCGCGAATGCACATCTTATTGGCTATCACATCCGACCCAAATGTTGCCATCCCATTGCTTAATCGAATAAAAATCAGGCTACATGGGTGCTAAATCTTTAACGATAACGCCATTGAGGCTGGTCATGGCACTCATGAATCTGGTATACTTACCGTTACACATTGGGGCTGATTCTGGATTCGACGGGATTTGCGAAACCCAAGGTGCATGCCGAGGGGCGGTTGGCCTCGTAAAAAGCCGCAAAAAATAGTCGCAAACGACGAAAACTACGCTTTAGCAGCTTAATAACCTGCTTAGAGCCCTCTCTCCCTAGCCTCCGCTCTTAGGACGGGGATCAAGAGAGGTCAAACCCAAAAGAGATCGCGTGGAAGCCCTGCCTGGGGTTGAAGCGTTAAAACTTAATCAGGCTAGTTTGTTAGTGGCGTGTCCGTCCGCAGCTGGCAAGCGAATGTAAAGACTGACTAAGCATGTAGTACCGAGGATGTAGGAATTTCGGACGCGGGTTCAACTCCCGCCAGCTCCACCACTTGCTCTTCCGGATACGTCCGGAGAAATCCTGAAAGCCCGCATGGCACAAGCTTTGCGGGCTTTTTTGTGTCTACCGTTGTCCGAGGATATCCAGCTAAATCCAGTGATTATTGGTATACGTTTAGGTATACGGTAGGATATATACCTAAACGCGTATACCAATTCATGAAGGAGCGGCCAAAGTGGCAAGAACGACACGCCCCCTGACCAACACAGAGGTTCTGCGCGCTAAAGCGTTAGAAAAGGATCTAACGTTGCATGATGGCGATGGTCTTTTTCTGCTCGTTAAAACGAACGGTAAGAAGTTATGGCGTTTCCGTTATCAACGTCCAGCAACAAAGCAGCGAACAATGATGGGGCTAGGTGCCTTCCCCACCCTTTCACTTGCTGACGCCCGACGGTTAAGAGCGAATTACCTTTCCTTGTTAGCCAACGGAATTGACCCGCAAATTCAAGCTGAAATTGCAGAGGAACAGCAGCAAATCGCACTGGACAGTATTTTTTCAACCGTCGCCGCTAACTGGTTCCAGCTTAAAAGCAAAAGCGTTACCCCTGATTACGCGAAAGACATTTGGCGTTCACTAGAAAAAGATGTATTCCCTGCCATCGGTGAGATCCCAGTTCAGCAAATCAAAGCCCGAATGCTTGTTGAAGCCCTAGAGCCTATCAAAGCACGTGGGGCGCTAGAGACGGTACGTCGTCTGGTGCAGCGTATTAATGAGATAATGATTTACGCCGTAAACACAGGTCTGATTGATGCCAATCCAGCATCAGGTATTGGGATGGCCTTTGAGAAACCTAAAAAGCAAAACATGCCTACGCTCCGGCCAGAAGAATTACCGAAGCTGATGCGTTCTTTGATTATATCTAATCTGTCTGTTCCGACACGTTGTCTTATTGAGTGGCAACTACTGACCCTTGTACGCCCTTCTGAAGCCTCTGGTACTCGGTGGGCAGAGATCAATCTCGATGCAAAGCTCTGGACGATTCCAGCCGAACGGATGAAGGCCAAACGTGAGCACATTGTTCCTCTATCTCCTCAGGCATTAGAAATTCTGGAAGTGATGAAACCAATCAGTGCTCATCGTGAACATGTTTTTCCGAGCAGAAATGACCCTAAACTGCCAATGAATAGCCAGACTGCTAATGCAGCATTAAAACGTATTGGATATGGTGGAAAACTTGTCGCACATGGTATGCGTTCAATTGCCAGTACAGCGATGAACGAGGCAGGTTTAAATCCAGATGTGATTGAATCAGCATTGGCACATACCGATAGAAATGAAGTAAGAAAAGCATACAATCGCACCACCTATCTGCCACAGCGAATAACACTTATGAATTGGTGGGGAGATTTTGTAAGGAACCTTAAATAATATATATTCATCTAATTAGCGCCCTTATCAAGTTAGGGCGCGATTAACTTAAAGAAGTTTCATTGTTTTCATTGTATCTTTAAAATCCTTAAATCCATCAAATAAAATGATGAAATTTGCTAGCGTCACCGATGGAGCATCAATAGTCATACTAGTACCTTTTATAAAGGTATGAGCGGCAGCATTTCTTGGGGTCTTGAGTGATGTCAAAGTGGCTTTTAATGTAAAAAGTTTTTGT
Organism: Escherichia sp. WS338; assembly: GCF_046486405.1. Lineage (NCBI taxonomy): Bacteria > Pseudomonadati > Pseudomonadota > Gammaproteobacteria > Enterobacterales > Enterobacteriaceae > Escherichia > Escherichia sp. WS338. Next base: position 27,639 of record NZ_JBJQLL010000035.1, read on the forward strand.
TGTGTTGCTTGTTTTTCAATTTTTTCAATTGAGCTCAATCCTATAACTTGGGCTAACATTTTTTTAAAATTGTCCTCATAATGGAAATTATAATTCCGTTTTATTTCATTTTGGATTTTTTTTATGTGTTCAGGGTTAGTTATATTTTTTTTACAAACTCCTTCAATTATGTTATCCATGGTTACCTCTATCCATCCGCACAACTCCATAAGAGCAAGCTTAGAATAAAACAACTGTTTTTTAGGATCGGTTTCCTTAGTAAAGAGGCGATCTAACTCTTTCAATGTTTTATGAATTGTCCCCTTAACTATCATGATTTCACCCAAATATTCTTAGAGCGGCATCTAACCTTGCGTCAACTTTTTCCTTACTGGCTACACCACCGCTCAGAAAAGCCGTTGATAATGAATTATCTGCCCTTAAATCATCAAAACGCTGGCTTAAACTAGCGCTAGTTTCTTGCTCTAAAAGATCAATATTTTTTGCTACACCATATAAAAGGGCTTCCATTAAAGAACTACCAAGTCTCATTGGATTGGGTTGTAATATTTTATTCCACACCAGACCTACGGTCCTCTTAAATAAATCCTCTTTTAGAGCTATATCTGACTTTCCTAAATGACGGTTTTTCTTCATATAGCCATTGAGAAATTTAGATAAAGTGCCTTTATACTTATCTTTGTTATCGTAAAATGAGAAAAATCGCAAGATAAGTTCGATATACTTAAACCTATTCGAATTCTTGGTATTCAAGCCAGCTATTTTTTGCCACTCATCAATTTCATTCATTTCTTTGAGGGCATTATTAAACTCACCGCTAAAAATACAATTCCTAATTTCTTGGTTATTAAGTCTTGTGCCTCCAGAATTCAACCGATGAAATATAGTAAACAAATACTCCATATGTGATAGTTTAGAATGATCACATCTAAGCACAGTGACTGGAATTGTTAAGTTTTGCACTCTCTTATAAAAATTATTCAATTCAGTCTTTTGTTTATGAAACTCTGATACACGAACACCAGATATTTTACTATCAATATCATCGAGCTTAGACAGTTGCCAGCTTGGGTCAGATAAAAATCTGATTATTGACGTCATTCGCTGCAACCCATCAATTACCTGCCATTCCTGACTATTATAATCAAAACTAAAACACATGCTAGGAATAGGAAGCTGTTTAATTAAGGAGTCAATAAATCGTGTTTGAGCTGATGAATTCCATACAATGTCTCTTTGAAAATCTGGTTGAATATTCAAAGTTCCTTCATTGTACATGCGAACTAAATCAGAGCAGGATCTCAACTCATTATAGGCAATCACATCACTTGGCGGATGTTGCTCACTATCATCTTCATAATAAGATTCATCTTCTAAATTCTCAATATCTTCAAGAGTAATGTCAGCAGTCATATAATCTCCAATATGAAATTTAAAAAAGCTCATCTATCCTTTAGATGAGCAAATAGAACTTCCTTTCATCTGCAACTCGATAATATTTAACTATCGCCTTGCAAACTCCCACTAATTTTAGCGGCATTGTTACCCTGGTTCAATTAATTATTTCCCCCCCCATTTGCTGCACTTTCACTGAGCATCGCCCCCAACACAAAAAGCCCAAACAAAAGCGTATGAAAAAATGAGGCTTTCAAGCAAAATTATAGCTTGAGTTTGTTCATCCAAAAGCGACTTCGCATGTATTAGAAAATTCAGCATATACATTGCGCGCAGTGCTTTCCCCGCCTCGCCCGCCCGCTTTGCGGGGCGGTTTTAATGCAGTTTCACTGACACGCTCAGGCCGCGCCGGGAATGGCGCGGTCTGCAGAAAATGAGGCAGGAAAACGCATGCAAAGCCATGCACCTTATCGATGCATGGCTTTTTTCAGTAAAAACGGGCGGATTTTCGGGGAGTTTTACACAGACTGATGTGATGCCAGTTGCGCACTTTTACGCGAAAAAATCATGTTCTGCGCAGGAGTGAATTTTTCACGGCTGTCATCCACCGAAGCCGCGTCAGGCCTGAATCCGATGGCCGTTAAAATGTCGCTATCCTGTGCGGAATAATTAATTTTTTCCCCCTTCGCAAGCCAGGACAGAAGGGCTTCACGCAGGGCATCTGTGGCACACTGTATGGCACAGTTTCGGGCAATGGCCGTCAGTTCACTGTAGCCCATCAGCTCCGGTGCCAGTGCGGCCGCCAGTACTGTGCCGTGCTGCTGCATAAAATCATTCAGCCGGTCGCGGATGCTGATGTGCTGAACGGCTTCATGCGAACGAATATAACGACCGGCGGCCTGATTCACCTGCCATTTTCTGACTTCGATAATATTGCGTAATTCGTCCAGGCGACTGACGTTTCTGCCTTCTCCTGACAGAAGCCGCAGATATTCCTGTTCGGCCGCAGCCAGCTCATTTTTGCGTTGCAGCCATGCTGCTTTGTTATTCTGACAGGTGTCAAAGGCCTGCTGTAAGGCAGTGCTTTCCATCGTTATCTCTTTCTCATCATGCTGAAGAATAAAAATACGGTGTGCGGCGACGGCCGGGGTTAACCGGCAGCCCTCATTCCAGACGCAGCGAATATGATTGTGTTTTTAAGCGTACTGGCGGCAGTTCCTGTTTTTCATGCAGGCTTTCTGCCAGTTCGTCCGGCGTGACCGGGCGGACAATAAAACGGTTGATGGTCTGAAGCGTTTTAAACACCAGACCACAGCCCGGATCCGTGCACACATAAAAACGCTCGGTGACTTCCTGAGACAGACGCCGCGATGTTCTTGACAGTGCAAGGCCTTTACATCTCCGACAACAATATCCGGTAACAAGCATTCTTTTCTGGCGTTTCATACTGCCGGAGGCTGACGTCAGTGAATCGCGGTATCTCTGTTTGCCTGAAATGTATTCCATTCCTGAATCTTTACAGTCAGAGAAAAAGCTTTCACTCGCTTCAAATGTCGCAGAGCAATAAATATTCCGGCACTGTGCAATCATTATCTTGGTGCCATCGTCCATGAAATGTGCGCGACGGGTGTGAGCAACATGTCCACACGACGGGCAGTAAATCATGACAGCAGTCCTCTGGCCTTAAGCTCTGCACCCTGCTGGTCTATTTTGTCCTGCCACACCTTGCGCTGTGCCGGTGTGCCTGCCACCTCATAATCCATGTGCGGGAGTGTTGCCGCTGACAGTCCGGTCAGCCGGAGAACCGGCTCGCCGGTGAGGCTGATTTGCATCTGTTTAATTTTCTGTTCCAGCGATGATTTCACCTGCTGCATGACAGCCTTTTCCGGTGCGACGTAGCCCTGATGGCCGGTGGTGTTGGCGAGCGGATTTTCCTGTACCAGAATGCTCAGATGCATTGCCCGGACAAGCGCCTCACAGGTTTCATTCAGGGCGTGTTCCAGCTCATGCTCTGCATACAGACTCAGAAGGTGATAATGTGCCTTCCGGTAGGCGGTGGCCGTGCTGTCACACGCCCCTTTCAGGCGTTCACGTTCGAAATTCAGCACCACGGCCAGATTGTCATATTCCTGTACCAGCTCCCGGCGTGCCACGCGCTCAATGTGGCGCTGTTTCAGCTCGTCGCTCAGGACACCACCGGCTGCACGAAAGGCCGTGCGCCAGTCGTCAGCGTCGTTTCCGTCGGCCTGCGTCAGCGCATTTTTTTCCTGCTCTGCCCGTTCAATGGCCGTGACGGTCTCATCCATCAGGCGGGCGTTCTCAAGGTGGGCGGCTCTGGCCTTTTCCAGTTGTGCCAGTGCGGGTTGCAGATATTCAGGGATGGTGTTGTCAGACATTTTCCGGCTCCTCGTCACTTCAGGTTGAGAAAATTGTGACGTACACCGGACAGCAACACGACGCATTGCAGATGTGCCAGCCCTGACACAGGAGACTCATCCTCAGACCGGCAAGCCAGGAAAAGGTCGCAGGAAAAACCGGCTTACTGTTTGTTTTTTTATATTTTACTGTTCACCTCTGTTCACCTTAAGAAAAAAGATAAGTAATACAGTAAGTTAAAGGGTGAACAATCGCAGTAATGACTGTTCACCGTCTGTTCACCACTGTTCACCCGTTGATGGGCTTTTTGTGCTGTTTATTACTTTTTATTTTTATTAATTCACTGAAATAAATAAGAAAAAACAATTTGTATTTCACTATAATTTTTTCCAGCTCCTTCCAGAGCGTTTTAAAGCTATCTGGCGCTAATGTACAAAAAATACACAGCCATTGTAAGGCTGCCGGAACAAATCCCCCCTGTTGCGTCTGCTGAAAATATTCACAAAATAAAGCGCTACCCGAAGCCGGACGGACTTATCCGGTGCTGTATGGACATTAACGAGGTAGCCCGATGCAAGCTGTTTTTTCTTCCCCGTCTCCCGCCCCTGTGACGCCACTGATGCCGCTGCCGGACATCACACAGGAGCGTTTTTTACGTCTTCCGGAAGTGATGCACCTGTGCGGCCTGTCACGCTCGACCATCTATGAACTCATCCGTAAGGGGGAATTTCCGCCGCAGGTGAGTCTTGGCGGTAAAAATGTGGCCTGGCTGCACTCTGAAGTCACTGCATGGATGGCCGGGCGCATTGCCGGACGCAAACGGGGGTACGACGCATGATGATGCCCGCTCTGCAAAAACTCCCTTTTTCTGGCTTGCCTTTTTCCGGCATTTGCGGATATAGTTTTTCCGCTGCCGCAAAATCGGCAGCCGGGCGTGAGAACCCGAGCAATCTAACGGCGACATATGACGCGCCATGCGTCTTTTTTTGTGTCGCAATCAACGCCACAGAGCGCCAGATTATGGTGTGGTGTGTGGTCAGTCGTGCAGATGGCATTCCGTGCATCCTGCCCGCGTCCGCTCATTATGCCGCAGAGTCAATGGTAGCTCAGGCGGGGCAGCCTCCGGGCTGGCCGGTATCCGTTAGAGCCGGTATTCTCACCCCCGTCTGGGCTATCGCCATCGAGCGTGAGAACTCCGGCGATAGCGTAACCTGCTATCTAACGGAGGCTGCCATCATGGCTACAACCCTTACCCCCTCACACCCTGAATTTGTCTTTGTGTTTGCGGCTGTCCGTCGCGCAGACCGTCATCCCCGTATCTGTATGCTTCGCACCGTCGCCGGTGATGAACGCAGCGCCCGCCGTTCCCTTGTCCGTGACTATGTGCTCTCCCTTGCTGCCCGTCTGCCGGTGGTGGAGGTGTCCCGTGCGTAATAAAAAAGCCCCTCAGACCGTCTCAGCGCGTCATGACGCCCGTGAACACCTCAGCATTGAGGCTTACCATAAGCTCAACCGCGCCAGCGCCGTATCCCAGTTTGTTGGGGGTGATTTGATTCACCGTGAACTCTCCGGCCTGCATCAGCTCTACATTCCGCATATTTTCAGCTACCTGAATGAAGATATTGATTTTGTGCTGAATGAGCTGAAAGCCAAAGGCCTGTGCCGCGATTTTCTCGCCCAGCAGAAAGACCGGGGAGACAGGACGCATGTTTGATTTTCCCCAGCCCGGTGAGATTTACCGTTCTGCCGGTTTTCCCGATGTGGCCGTGGTCGGCATTCTGGAAGACGGTATTCCGTGGGAAATGCCGTACCGCTGTCCGGAAATTGTCTGGAACCCGTACCGCCGAAAATTCAGTATCCTTGTGCGTATCCTCACTGACGGGCGCACCACAGACATCCCGCTGGGGCGTTTTCTGCGGGAATTTACCTGGTTGCGTATTACCGTGAAGGAGATCGGTGAGTAACATCGATGGAGATCGGTTCGTGTCACTTTCACAGAACCGTTTTTAAATTACCTTCACTGATCTCCTTCGGTCAACGGAG
>NZ_JBJQLL010000036.1:0-33020 GCF_046486405.1 Escherichia sp. WS338
ACCACCCCGTCAGTAGCTGAACAGGAGGGACAGCTGATAGAAACAGAAGCCACTGGAGCACCTCAAAAACACCATCATACACTAAATCAGTAAGTTGGCAGCATCACCGACGCGACGCTGTAATTCCGCCAGTTCTTCGGTGGTTGCGACAAACCAGCTACCACGTCCGGCTAATTGTAGCGCATCGCCGTCAACAACTTGATTAACGTCTGCTTTTTTGAGGCGCTCAGCAACAATCTGATTAAACAACGCACTGCGGGCTGCCGACAACCAAAAACTACGTTTATTGCGATCGCGCACCGGAGTATTGGTTTGCGCCCAGCGCAGCGCGCCCTGCAAGTTGCTACCGCCAATCCCAAAACGTTGGGCACCGAAGTAGTTCGGTACACCTTTTACGCAAATATCGATCAGACGTTGTTCAACGTCATCGCGATTGCTCACTTCGCGCAGAACCAGGGTAAAGGCGTTACCTTTCAGCGCGCCTAAACGCAGCTTGCGCTTGTGCCGCGCATACTCCATCACCTGGCAGCCTTCCAGTTGAAAGGCGCTCAGATCGGGCATTTCCTTGCCCGGCACGCGAGCACATAACCACTGTTCCGTAACAGCATGTTTGTCTTTTTGCCCAGCGAAGCTGACTTCACGGGCATGAATTTTCAGGAATTTCGCCAGTGCATCCGCCACAAAACGGGTATTGCAGCCGTTTTTGAGGATTCTAACCAAAATATGCTCACCTTCACCATCAGGCTCAAAGCCCAAATCTTCCACCACCACAAAGTCTTCCGGATTGGCTTTCAGCAGCCCGGTGCCTTGCGGTTTACCGTGGAGGTAAGTGAGATTATCAAACTCAATCATTTTGTTGCCTTAATGAGTAGCGCCACCGCTTCACAGGCAATCCCTTCCCCACGTCCGGTAAATCCCAGTTTTTCCGTAGTAGTGGCTTTCACGTTAACATCATCCATATGGCAGCCGAGGTCTTCGGCAATAAACACGCGCATTTGTGGGATATGCGGCAGCATCTTCGGCGCCTGCGCGATGATAGTGACATCGACGTTGCCGAGGGCATAACCTTTCGCCTGAATACGACGCCAGGCTTCGCGCAACAGCTCGCGGCTGTCGGCACCTTTAAATGCCGGATCGGTATCCGGGAACAGCTTGCCGATATCTCCCAGCGCCGCCGCGCCAAGCAATGCATCGGTCAACGCATGCAGCGCCACGTCGCCATCAGAATGCGCCAGCAGCCCTTTTTCGTAAGGAATGCGCACGCCACCAATGATAATTGGGCCTTCACCGCCAAAGGCGTGTACGTCAAAACCGTGTCCAATTCGCATTATGTATTCTCCTGATGGATGGTTCGGGTGAGGTAAAATTCGGCCAGCGCCAAATCCTCCGGACGCGTTACCTTGATGTTATCCGCGCGGCCTTCAACAAGTTGCGGATGAAAACCGCAATATTCCAGCGCCGAGGCCTCATCGGTAATGGTAGCGCCTTCATTTAAAGCGCGAGTCAGACAGTCATGTAACAACTCACGAGGGAAAAATTGCGGCGTCAGTGCGTGCCATAAGCCATTGCGATCAACGGTGTGAGCAATGGCATTTTTACCCGTCTCGGCGCGTTTCATCGTATCGCGCACCGGCGCGGCGAGGATCCCTCCCGTGCGGCTGGTTTCGCTCAACGCCAACAATCGCGCGAGGTCATCCTGATGCAGACAAGGACGAGCGGCGTCATGCACCAATACCCACTGCGCGTCGCCAGCGGCTTTCAGACCTGCCAGCACGGAATCGGCACGCTCTTCACCACCATCAACAACCGTGATTTGTGGATGATTCGCCAGAGGAAGTTGTGCAAAGCGGCTATCGCCAGGACTTATGGCAATGACGACATGTTTCACCCGGGGATGCGCCAGCAGCGCATGCACCGAGTGTTCAAGAATGGTTTGATTACCGATTGAGAGATATTGCTTAGGACATTCCGTTTGCATTCGACGGCCAAATCCGGCCGCCGGAACCACGGCGCAAACATCCAAATGAGTGGTTGCCATGTTAATTCCCGGGCTGATTTATCGATTGTTTTGCCCCGCAGACTGTGCGCGCTTCGACGCGTCAGGCACCAGACGATAAAAAGTTTCGCCCGGCCTGGTCATGCTGAGTTCATTACGCGCACGCTCTTCGAGCGCCTCCTGGCCGCCATTGAGATCGTCAATTTCGGCAAAAAGCTGATCGTTTCGCGCTTTAAGTTTCGCGTTTGTAGCTTGCTGTGCCGCCACATCATTATTGACGCGAGTATAGTCATGTATACCGTTCTTACCGAACCACAGCGAATACTGTAGCCAGACCAGAATAGCCAGCAACAGCAGCGTTAGTTTACCCATCCTGCCCCCTGAAAAACGGCATCATCATCCCATGCATCCGAAGACGACTCTACATCCTCTGTTGGGGATACCGCGACAACGCGGGCAAATGTACCACATTTGTCCATTGTTACGTATACCCAGGGCGTGCAGAACATAATCTCATTATTAGTTACGGTTTGAATTATGAACAGAGGAGACAAGAAAGTACAAATTAGCCCAGTAGCCACATAAACAGTGCGCCAAACATAATGCCTACTGTCACCAGGGTGAAAACAATACTGTAGCGTAGCTTTCCGTCCATCAATGAATGCAGCGCAATCCCCACCACTACCGCGACAGGCATCAGTGCCAGAAAGAAAGGCCAGGTGTAGATAAAGAAGAACAGCGTGTTAGAGCCATAAATCAACATCGGCATCGCCAGCGCAAATAACCATGAGATAAAACCGACCACGGCACCAGGCAGTGACCATGTGGTTTCTTCATCCTCAGTAAGGCTGTCGTTATTTGTTAGTGTAATGTTATGGCTATTACGCATATTTGATCCTGTTACTTTGACGAACCGGGCATGGAAACCCGGTGGTGTCTCAGGATCTGATAATATCGTTCTGTCTCAACAGATCTAATAATTGCTGTACCAAATTTGTTACTAATTGTTCACCATTGAGATGAATTTCTGCCGATTCAGGCGCTTCGTAAACGGAATCTATTCCCGTAAAGTTGCGCAGTTCACCGGCACGCGCTTTCTTATATAAGCCTTTTGGATCGCGGGCTTCGCAAATCGCCAGCGGCGTATCGACAAACACTTCGATAAAGCGCCCTTCTCCTACGCGTTCACGAACCATCTGGCGTTCGGCGCGGTGTGGCGAGATGAATGCGGTCAGCACCACCAGTCCGGCTTCAACCATCAAATTCGCCACTTCACCGACGCGACGGATATTCTCTTTACGATCGGCATCGCTAAAACCGAGATCGCTGCATAATCCGTGGCGAACATTGTCGCCATCCAGCAGATACGTACTGACGCCAAGTTTATGTAACGCCTCCTCCAGCGCCCCCGCGACGGTTGATTTACCGGAACCAGAGAGGCCGGTAAACCACAGCACAACACCACGATGACCGTGGTGCTGTTCGCGTTGTTGCGGAGTTACTGGGTGGCTATGCCAGACGACGTTTTCGTCATGCAGAGCCATTATTTATCTCCCAGTAAATCGCGCGCACCCCAATGCGGGAAATGGCGGCGAACCAGGGCATTCAATTCCAGTTCGAATGCACTGAATTCAGATGGCGCAGCAGTTGCCTGGCTAACTGGTTCGTGCACCATACCGGCACCTACGGTCACATTACTCAGGCGATCGATAAAAATCAGCCCACCTGTAACCGGGTTTTGCTGATAACGATCTAACACCAGTGGCTCGTCAAAGGTGAGATCTACCAGGCCGATGCCGTTCAGCGGCAGGTTTTCAACTTCGCGTTGGGTAAGGTTATTGATATCAACCTGATAACGAATGCCATCAACACGAGCACGCGTCTTCTTACCGGCAATTTTGATGTCATAACTCTGGCCCGGGGAAAGCGGCTGTTCCGCCATCCATACCACATCCACCGACGCGCTCTGCACAGCCGGTAACGCTTCGTCTGCCGCCAGCAGCAGATCGCCACGGCTGATGTCGATCTCATCCGTCAGCACCAGGGTGATCGCTTCTCCGGAAAAGGCTTCTTCGCGATCGCCATCAAAAGTCACGATCCGCGCGACGTTTGATTCCACACCAGAGGGCAGCACTTTGACACGTTGCCCGACTTCCACGCGACCGGATGCCAGCGTTCCGGCGTAGCCACGAAAATCGAGATTCGGACGGTTAACGTACTGCACCGGGAAGCGCATTGGCTGAGCATCCACCACTCGCTGGATCTCCACGGTTTCCAGCACTTCGAGCAGTGTCGGACCGCTGTACCACGGCATACTTTCACTTTGCGAAGCCACGTTGTCGCCTTCCAGTGCGGAGAGCGGCACAAAGCGGATATCCAGATTACCCGGCAGCTGCCCGGCAAAAGTCAGATAATCTTCACGAATACGGGTGAACGTCTCTTCACTGTAATCCACCAGATCCATTTTGTTGATCGCCACGACCAGATGTTTGATCCCCAACAGTGTGGAGATAAAACTGTGACGACGGGTCTGATCGAGCACGCCTTTACGGGCATCGATCAGTAAGATCGCCAGTTCACATGTCGATGCGCCAGTCGCCATATTGCGGGTGTACTGCTCGTGCCCTGGGGTGTCGGCGATAATAAATTTACGCTTCTCGGTAGAGAAATAGCGGTAGGCCACATCAATAGTGATGCCCTGTTCGCGCTCAGCTTGCAGGCCGTCCACCAGCAGTGCCAGATCCAGCTTTTCGCCCTGGGTGCCGTGACGCTTACTGTCGTTATGCAGCGATGAGAGCTGATCTTCGTAGATTTGGCGGGTATCGTGCAGCAGGCGACCAATCAGGGTACTTTTGCCGTCATCGACGCTACCACAGGTCAGAAAACGCAGCAGGCTTTTATGTTGTTGCGCAATCATCCAGGCTTCGACGCCGCCTTCATTGGCGATTTGTTGTGCAAGTGCGGTGTTCATCTTAAAAATACCCCTGACGTTTTTTCAGCTCCATAGACCCCGCCTGGTCGCGGTCAATCACGCGGCCCTGACGTTCACTGGTGGTGGAAACCAGCATCTCTTCGATGATCTCCGGCAGTGTTTGTGCATTTGACTCCACCGCACCGGTCAGCGGCCAGCAGCCCAGCGTACGGAAACGCACCATCCGTTTTTTGATCACTTCGCCCGGTTGCAGGTCGATACGGTTGTCATCAATCATCATCAACATACCGTCGCGTTCCAGAACCGGACGTTCCGCAGCGAGATACAGCGGAACAATGTCGATATTTTCCAGCCAGATGTATTGCCAGATATCCTGCTCGGTCCAGTTAGAGAGCGGGAAGACGCGAATGCTTTCGCCTTTGTTAATTTGCCCGTTGTAGTTGTGCCACAGCTCCGGGCGCTGATTTTTCGGATCCCAGCGATGGAAGCGGTCACGGAAAGAGTAGATTCGCTCTTTAGCGCGGGATTTCTCTTCGTCACGGCGCGCACCACCGAAGGCGGCATCAAAACCGTATTTATTCAGCGCCTGTTTCAGGCCTTCAGTTTTCATAATATCGGTATGTTTCGCGCTGCCATGAACGAATGGATTAATCCCCATCGCCACGCCTTCCGGGTTTTTATGCACCAGCAGCTCGCAGCCGTAGGCTTTAGCCGTACGATCGCGGAACTCATACATCTCGCGGAATTTCCAGCCGGTATCGACATGCAGCAACGGGAAAGGCAGCGTACCTGGATAAAACGCCTTGCGCGCCAGATGCAGCATGACGCTGGAATCTTTACCGATAGAGTAGAGCATCACCGGATTTGAGAATTCTGCCGCCACCTCGCGAATAATGTGGATGCTTTCCGCCTCCAGTTGCCGCAGGTGAGTAAGTCGTTTTTGATCCATAACCGTTCCTTTGCAATACCGCTATTTTCTTGCCATCAGATGTTTCGACTATAGGGAGCGTAAGAGAACGAATGAAATTACCAATTAGAATGAGTAGTTCCTTAACGGAATAACGATTTGGCAAAGCTAATATCAAAAAGTGCTTAAGGCACCGGATTTCGGGCGTTTAGGAAGATTTGAAATTGTTTTAGCGCAGCGGCAGTTTCATACTATGGCGGTAAAAAAATTTGCATGGTATTTAAGGACTCACTATGTTTTCCGCATTGCGCCACCGTACCGCTGCCCTGGCGCTCGGCGTATGCTTTATTCTCCCCGTACACGCCTCGTCACCTAAACCTGGCGATTTTGCTAATACCCAGGCACGACATATTGCTACTTTCTTTCCGGGACGCATGACCGGAACTCCTGCAGAAATGTTATCTGCCGATTATATTCGCCAGCAGTTTCAGCAAATGGGTTATCGCAGTGATATTCGGACATTTAATAGTCGGTATATTTATACCGCCCGCGATAATCGCAAGAGCTGGCATAACGTGACGGGAAGTACGGTGATTGCCGCTCATGAAGGCAAAGCGCCGCAGCAGATCATCATTATGGCGCATCTGGATACTTACGCCCCGCTGAGCGATGCTGACGCCGATGCCAATCTCGGCGGGCTAACGTTACAAGGAATGGATGATAACGCCGCAGGTTTAGGTGTCATGCTGGAACTGGCTGAACGCCTGAAAAATACGCCTACCGAGTATGGTATTCGATTTGTGGCGACCAGCGGCGAAGAGGAAGGAAAATTAGGCGCTGAGAATTTACTCAAGCGGATGAGTGACACCGAAAAGAAAAATACGCTGCTGGTGATTAATCTCGATAACTTAATTGTTGGCGATAAATTGTATTTCAACAGCGGTGTAAAAACCCCTGAAGCAGTAAGGAAATTAACGCGCGACAGGGCGCTGGCAATTGCGCGTAGTCATGGAATTGCCGCAACGACCAATCCGGGTTTGAATAAAAATTATCCGAAGGGTACTGGCTGTTGTAATGACGCCGAAGTTTTCGACAAAGCCGGTATTGCCGTACTTTCGGTAGAAGCAACAAATTGGAATCTTGGGAATAAGGATGGTTATCAGCAACGCGCAAAAACAGCTGCATTCCCTGCGGGAAATAGCTGGCATGACGTAAGACTGGATAATCAACAACATATTGATAAGGCACTTCCAGGAAGAATAGAACGTCGCTGCCGTGATGTTATGCGGATAATGCTACCGCTGGTGAAGGAGCTGGCGAAGGCGTCTTGATGGGTATGAAAATGGGAGTTGGGAGTTCTACCGCAGGGGCGGGGAATTCTAAGTGATATCCATCATCGCATCCAGTGCGTCCGGTTTATCCCCGCTGACGCGGGGAACACACATGAATGTCGGTTCAGACCGTGTTTTTACCCGGTTTATCCCCGCTGGCGCGGGGAACACAGCGCGGGCTAATGTCTGCTCTGAATCATCACCGGTTTATCCCCGCTGGCGCGGGGAACACAGTGAGTATTTCGCGGACCTCTTCACCGATCGCGGTTTATCCCCGCTGGCGCGGGGAACACGCGGAAACAGCTTCCTGGATGCTGCGTTATTGCGGTTTATCCCCGCTGGCGCGGGGAACACCCTCCCCTCCTTAGTCGATGAAAAGAGTATAACGGTTTATCCCCGCTGGCGCGGGGAACACGGTGGACGGATTTTCTATATTCCCACCGTCCGCGGTTTATCCCCGCTGGCGCGGGGAACACTCGATCGCAAATATGCTCCGATTGATGAAAAGCGGTTTATCCCCGCTGGCGCGGGGAACACTGACTAAATCAGCGCCCGGTCCGGGATATTGTCGGTTTATCCCCGCTGGCGCGGGGAACACAGTGGCAGGCCGGTAATATGAAAACAACCGAGCGGTTTATCCCCGCTGGCGCGGGGAACACCCCTTGTATTTATGCACCCAGTCGTTTACCGACGGTTTATCCCCGCTGGCGCGGGGAACACTGGCTAAGAGCAAAAACAGGGGTATGCAGACGCGGTTTATCCCCGCTGGCGCGGGGAACACCTTTGACCGAGTCTGATATTGCCCGTGCCTGCCGGTTTATCCCCGCTGGCGCGGGGAACACACTAAGCATACATAACTGTTTTTAAACAAATTTATTCCGCATCAACAATCTACCAACTAAATTAAAACATTTCCTTATTTTTAAAGAACGGATAACTTATTGATTATCAACAGGAAGAAAAGAAACCAAACGCAACCCATCCAAATCCACCGGAATACGTCTATTTTCACCCCAGGTCTGAAATTCAAAACCTGACTCGGTATTGGTCGCCCAGGCCATCACTACATTTCCGCAACCTGCCAGTTGAGAGATTTGCTGCCAGATCATCTCCCGAATACGTTTGGACGTATCTCCGACATAAACACCGGCACGCACTTCAAGTAGCCAGATCGCGAGCCGTCCACGTAAGCGCGGAGGGACATTTTCTGTAACAACGACGACCATACTCATCCGCCGCGTCCCCGGTGACCGCTATCGCCCAGCGTTTCAGGTTCAGGGATGGCAGGCGGTAACATATCCGGCGCGGGTTGTGGTGGTTCAATTTCACCTGCGGCAAGCACTTCCTCGATTAACGGAATTAATTTGCCCGTTAACTTACTGCTACGGAAAATATCACGACAGGCCAACCTGACTTCTTTATCTGGTTCTGCGGGTTGCCTCGCTGCTATTTCAAATGCCTTTGGCACAACCGAATCAAATTTAATGATATCGGCTATGTCATAAACAAATGAAAGCGGTTTGCCACTATGGATAAATCCAATAGCGGGCGCATATCCCGCGGCTAATACTGCCGCTTCAGAAATACCGTACAGACATGATGTGGCAGCACTGATGCAGCGATTCACAACATCGCCTTTTTCCCAGTCTTTAGGATCGTATTTGCGACCATTCCATTTCACACCATATTGTTTCGCCAGTAATGCATACGTCTGGCGAACGCGGGATCCCTCAATTCCACGTAGCTGCTCCACTGAACGGCGAGCTGGCGGTGGCTCACGAAAACGTAATTCATACATTTTGCGCACCACCTTCAGACGTAGATCTTCCGTTAAAGCCAGCTTTGCCTGGTAGAGTAACTTATCAGCACGCGCCCCACCGGGTTGTCCGGAAGAGTAGACGCGAACACCCGCTTCACCGACCCAGACCAGTAGCGTCCCCACCGTGGCGGCCAGATGCACCGCCGCGTGGGAAACTCTCGTTCCCGGTTCGAGCATAATGCAGGCGACCGATCCCACCGGAATGTGCGTGCGGATCCCGGTTTTGTCGATCAGCACGAAAGCGCCGTCCAGTACGTCGATTTGACCGTACTGGAGGAAGATCATGGAAGTGCGATCTTTTAATGGGATCGGGCTCAGCGGTACAAACGTCACGCCTCTGCTCCGGGTTTGATCAGCATCAGACCACAACCGAACGCCCGGCTTTTGCCATACCCCTGACTGAGACGTTGCAGAAATAACCCAGGATCGGTGACCGTAAGCATCCCCGTATAATCCACGCTACTGAACTGGATCAGTTGCCGGGAGTTTTCCCGCCGCAGTTGCTGTTGTCGGTAGGCATCAACCGAAGTATCCAGCAGTGTAAAACCGCTTCTCTCCCCCTGCGCTGCCAGCCAGTCCAGCGCAGCCTGTTGTTGATGCAACCAGACATCACTTCCTTCCACCTGCCCCCTCACCTGCCGTTTCGCCTCCATCAGCAAGTCGTGGCGTTTGCCCGCTTTACAAATTGTTGGATTCGCCCGCAGGTTGAAACAAAGGGATTGTCCGGTACGCAACTCTGGCGCAAATGGTCGGCATTCGATGGTGAAAATATCACTTTCCGCCGGGCGTTCCTGCGACAGGACAAAAAAGCGAAACGCCCCCTGGAGTTCTTCCCGACGATAAAGAAATTGCCTTTCTTTGCCGCCAGGAAAAAGATCCCACAGCCACTGATGCATTACATATTCACCGCGATCCACCAGATGCAGCAACTGCGCTGGGGAAAGCTGGCCGGTATGTAAGGTTATTCTTGAGAGGTACATGGTTCCTCCTTGCTGAGCCACGGCCCCTGATTGATGGTGCGTTCCCCAAACAGCCACTGCTGACGATTTAAAGGAACATCCCGGCGACGTAATATTTTGCTCGCGACCAGGCCGTCGTGTTCCCCTTCCCACCAGCATTCATCCTGAAGTTTCGGGAGTGAGACTTTCAGTTCGCGGAAACTATCCTGATACTGTTGGTATGCGTTACGTAAGACATCAGACGCGTTGCCTTCGAGCAGTAACGGCGCAAGTGGTAACGCCAGCGGATGACTTTTTCGCCCCAGATAAAGCGGAAAAACCGGATGACGTAAACCGTCCTGCAACTGTTCAAGGCTGTAAGGCGCATCGGGGGTTGTTGCCACCGCCACCATCCACCAGGCATCGGTGTAGTAGTCGCGCCGGGAGATAATCGCGCTCAGAAGATCAGGGGCGCTCAACTCTTCGCGACGGCTGAAATAACGCGCTTTACGCACCTCTTTTGGCATCTGGACCGTGTGATAATCCCGTGCCCAGCGCGGGTTACGGCTGGCGCAAACCACCAGTGAATAGTGGCGGTTAAACGCGTTTAATCGTTCGGTATCATCACGCCGAATCCCTACCCCGGCAGCCAGCAGCCCCAGCAATGCTGAGCGCGAAGGCAGTTCATGGGTATGACGCACTTCGCCAGGGGCATCGACGCCCCAGGATGCCATTGGCCCATGAAGCTGAAAAATCAAATATTGGCTCATTAGCCGCCCCTTACGCGCAGATAAAGTCCAGCACGTCCTTCATGCTTCCCTGTTTGTTCATCACGTCAAAGCTTGCACATTCGGTCTTCTGTTCATAGACCGTATTCATATTTTCGCGAAGCGTTGTAATACGCTGCACCGCCACATCTAACTGGAGGGTGCCATTAATGGGTTCATAGAAAGCCGCCGCCAGAGAGCGTGGTTGTTCAGTGCCTTTTTCTGCCAGCGCCCAGGAGGCGTAGGCACGGCTGGCAAAGCTGTTCTGTTTGCCGGTTGGGGAGACTTTAAGTGCGGCTTCCGTAAAGGCGCGCAAGGTCTGATTAGCTAACGCTTCGTCACCGCCGAGGTTTTCGACCAGCAGATCTTTATCGATGCAGATATAGGTGTAGAACAGCGCAGAACCGAATCCGGTTTCACCAAGATGCCCGGCACCGGCATCTTCAGAAGCCTGGCGCAAATCATCAACGGCGGTGAAAAAATCATCTTCGACAATCGTTTCACTGACACCAAATGCATGCGCGACCTGGCAGGCGGCTTCAACATTAAATTCGGGTTTATTCGCCAGCATACGACCAAACATAGCGATATCTACCGCCATGCGATCTTTACGTAACAAAGCGAGATCTTCCTCTTTTGGCGCGCGCTTTTCTTCGGCCAGTTGATGGGCCAGCGCTTTTACGGCGTCAAATTCTGCCGGGCTGATATGGACTAGCTGTTCAGTTTCGGCGTTAGTGAGCGGATCTTTTGGTTTTTTGTCGTTTTTAGCTTTCCCAAGATAATCCGCAATTTTTGCCGCCCATTCGATGGCTTTTTTCTCTTCGATGCCTTTCTCAATCAGGATAGTTGCCGCCTCACGCGCAATACGCCCACTGCGAATACCAATATGGCCCGCCAGTGCCTGTTCAAAAAGTGCAGAAGTGCGCCACGCACGTTTCAGACTTTGTGAGGAAACGCGCAGACGCGTTGCTCCACCCAGTACCACAGTTTTTGGCGCACCGGTGTCATCACGGTTAAGGTTGGCAGCAGGGTAAGCGGTTAACAAATGAAGCTGAATAAATGTCGTCATGAGATAGTCCTTTATTAATTTTGTTCGTTATCGGCGTCGCCAGCCTGGTAATATTCCAGCGCCCAGCGGATACGGATAAATTCTGTTGGCCGCTGCTGGCGGCGGTGATGATTGAGCAGATCGTCGCTCTCCTGGCACCAGCGGAAAATATCGTCTGCCAAAGAGATAAGATTGACGGAACCATTTAATAATTTGACCGCGCGACGTAACTGGCGCAGTAATTCATCCGGCGTTTTGACTGCCGACAGGCGAGTAAAACGCCCCTCAGACATTACCGCCGCCAACTGCGCGGCAAAAGGCTGCCGTTCATCAATGGCTTTTACATTGGCGGCAACGGCGGCAACCAGCGCCAGTGCGGTAAAACGCCACTCCTGTGATTCAATTTTCCACAACGTGTGGGTCTGCATCAGCAGAGAACGAAACCCTTCTGACAGACAAACATCATTAACCGTTGTGCTACGCCGCAGACTGGCACGATTGCCGCGTTTTTCCTGCAACTCTTCGTGCCATTTACGCAGCGTGGCTTTGTGCTCCTCTTTTACAATACTCATTCAGCAGCCTCCTGCTTTTTCTCCCTGGCGGCTTTAGCACTTTGCTTCTCCGCCGATGTTGTAAAATATTTCTTGCGCGCGGTCATGACGCGTTTCAAATCAACGGGCTCATAAGGATTAGTGAATACACGCTCGTCAAAATCCTGACGCGCGAATAACCAAATTTCCTTTTGCCATTTGCCGAGTAATTCATCCGCATCCTGACCTTCTTCAATTTGGCGCACTAACCTCAGGAAGCGATGCTGAGTTTTGTTCCAGAAGTCGATATCCACAAAACTGAAATCACCCCTTACACCTTTTGGATCGGAGAACCATGCTTCTTTCAATGCACTCCGTAACAGACTCAGAATCCGTGAAGCCGTTTGCGCAGCCAGCCGCAGCTTCGGTATCTGGCCTTCTTTTTTATTGAGCAGTAGCGGGAAATGGTGTTCGTACCAACAGCGCGCTTTCATGTTGTCAAAATCATAACCAAATCCCCATAGGCCCACTTTTGCCTGTTTCAGACTGCTGGCATTAAAGAGTTTCACCACCAGTGCAGGAAGTTCCGTATTGTTTTCTGACTTACCCGTTTCGATAAGGCCTAACCAGTCGCGCCAGATTAAACCGCCCGGTTGTGGTTTGACCGAGTAAAACTCGCCACCCTCTTTAAGTGGTATACGGTAAGGCGTTAAAGGATGCTGCCACATGGCATAATTCGCACCGTAATTTTTGGTCGTCATCAGGCTCAGGAGCGCGTCGTTCTGCTCGCCGCAAATATCGCAGTTGCCGACTGTCGTGGTATTAAAATCAATACGAATACGCCGCGGCATTCCCCAGTACGCCTGGAGTTTATTAACCTGATCATCGGTTACCACCGCACCGGCCAGTTCGCTGGTGCGCGTCGGGCCAAGCCAGGGGAAAACCAGACCGTCAAATTTTTTGGGTAGCGGTAAGTCGGCTTCATCCTGCGGCATCACGTTGAGCCACATTTTGCGCCACAAGGGAGTTTGTTGATTGCCCTGATATTCCTGTAATTCAATCAGAGTAGTCATCGGCCCACCGCCGCGTAAGCCGGTGCGATAGCCTTTGCCGCCTGACGGCGCATTTAACTGTAGAGAGAACAAGGCTAGTGCAGAACACTGTGGGCACAGGTGTTCCGTTACACCACGCTTGATAAAGTGGTCTTTATTAAACTTTGTTGTTTGAACGCCGGGAATCTCAGGCAGTAGCGAAGCGACCGGAACTTTATCTCCCGTGAGCGCCTCAAAATCCTGCATAAATGAAGGGGAATCTGGCCCAAACTGGAAAGCGTGCTCTAATGGCAGCAATGCCTCCCGTAGCTTTTCAGCTTCCAGTCCGTCTTCCCAGATATCATCCCAACGACGATGATCTTTTGGCGCGAAGCTGGTTTGTAGTAGCCCCAGCAAAAACTGCCATGCCGCCCCCTGGAGATCTGCCCGCGGCGCAGCTATATCGACAACATTTTCATCCGCCAGATGGACTGGCGCCAGTTTGCCTGTTGTTCCGTCTTTAAAACGAACGGGCAACCACGGGGTTGTCAGAAGTGAAAACGAGTTCATACGCATCCTCTCGTAAAAAAGACCATCCCTGGCCGGTTGTCCATCCTTCCATCTTTTTCTGTGTATCAACTATTCAGAGAGCCCTGTCGCAGGCATCTCAACCAACCTTGCCAGTCAATCCTTCCATAGCCGAATACCCGCAACTTTCGTCATCGGTGACTAAAATCACGTTTGCCATCTCCGGATCTTGCCGCTGTTCAATGCACCACTGCCTGAACGCATCCCCTTCCAGTAAAGAAAACTCATCCCGATGTTTTTTCCACCAGCTTCGACGCACTCTGACAACGCTCATTTCCCATGCGTGAGCACCGGTGGCATAAGGCTTCACCACACCGTCAATACAGGTAGCCAGCCACAGGGAAACAGATTCCTCAGCCAGACGTGTCGACAGCTTTTCCGGAAGGTAATCGTTGATATTGGCGGCATAGCCAGGCTTGAAGTTCAGGACAAACTTTTTAGCCATTGCGCGATCGCAGTAATATTTGCCCACTTGCTCCTGCTCACTGCGGGCAAATCCTTCCGGCATTGCCACGTCTTCACCGTAGACTGATTCAATAAGAAGCCGGGCTGCGTGTGGCATCTGAATAGCGCCTTGCTCACGCAGCACACGCTGCGTCAGCCAGATTCGCCCATGATCGGGGTAGACATATGCACTGTTACGCATGGCGCTGCCAAACCATTCGTCACCCGGAGAGTCGTCCCAGACGGGAGCCAGAATCAGCAATTCAGGAGGGGAACGCTCGTCTTTTCCGTCACGCTTTAACAGACCATTAATATCGCGGATATGCCGCTGTAATCGCCCCGCCCGCTGGATCAGTAAATCAACAGGGGCAAGGTCGGAAATCATTTCGTCCAGGTCGCAGTCAACGCTCTGCTCCAGGACTTGAGTACAAATGAGGACTTTTCCGGCACGCTGTGAACAGTCTTCTTTACCAAAGCGTGCCAGCGTCTCCGTTTCAATTCGCTGGCGATCGCTAAAAGCAAAGCGGCTATGAAAAAGTGAAAGGCTGGAAGCAGGAATGACGCCGCGGGC
Organism: Escherichia sp. WS338; assembly: GCF_046486405.1. NCBI lineage: Bacteria > Pseudomonadati > Pseudomonadota > Gammaproteobacteria > Enterobacterales > Enterobacteriaceae > Escherichia > Escherichia sp. WS338. The sequence continues at coordinate 14,903 of NZ_JBJQLL010000036.1, forward strand.
AAGTAACTGACGATGAACCTGGATGGCGTCATCGACAGAATTTCGGATCCAGGCGATACATTTCCCCTGACTTACCGCCGATTCGATACGCGCAATACACTCTTGTTCGCTATGAAGCCAACCCACACTCACGCTGCGCTCAACGTCTTTGCGCGTCGCTACCCGGTGTGAATGCACATCGGATTTCGTAACGTGCGTCAGCCAGGGGTAATCATCCTTTTCCAGCAACGGAGCTTCTTGCTGGCCCTCTATACCACGCGCAAAGGCGGCGACGAGTTTGTCGCGCTGCTGTTGAGATAACGTGGCAGAAAGCAAAATGACGCTGTTTCCGCCACGCGCCTGCCGCTCGATCAGCCCTTCAAGAATGCATGACATGTAAGCGTCACAGGCATGGATCTCATCAGCCAGCAGGATTTTGTTACTCAGTCCCAGAAGCCGCAGATTATTATGTTTGAACGGCATCACAGCCATCATCGCCTGATCCAGCGTGCCGACGCCAATTTCAGCCAGTAGCGCCTTCTTGTTACTGTCGGCAAACCAGGCCGCACATCCCTGACTGAACGTTTGTTCATCCGGTTCTTCTGACCCGACTAAATCACCGGACCAGAGTGATTCATTAAAGCGGTCCATTAATGTTCGGGCACTGTGTGCCAGCACCAGGCTGGGGCGGGACTCTGGCGAATAGAAAGCAAGCCAGGTTTTGACCAGTCGATCGTACATGGCATTGGCCGTTGCCATTGTTGGCAGGCCAAAAAACAAACCCTGCGCTTTCCCCGCAGCCATCAACCTGTGCGCCAGGATAAGCGCCGCTTCTGTTTTACCTGCGCCGGTTACATCCTCCAGAATAAATAACTGTGGTCCCGGCTGGCTGATATCCAGATCCAGCACCTTTTGCTGTAGCGGTGTCGGATTCTCAATAAAAGGAAACAGCGTATTAATTCCGGTGAAAGGCGCGCTTTCTGCTTTTGGAGGAAAGACGGTTAAGGCGTTTTGAGCCTGAACTAAAGTTTTCTGCCAGTAATCTTCAATATCCATTGCCTGTGCAACGCGTGGAAAATATCGCGTTGACGATCCCGTCCAGTCTGCAAGTACGACGGTTGCAGAGATATACCAGGAAAGTTGTTTTATAAGTTCAACGCCCTCGTCATCATCCCAGAATGTGGGGATCTCTATGAGCGGAAACAGTACCTTGATTGCAAGGAGAAAATCTCGTGCGGCACCTTTGTCTTCAGGCAGAAAATTATCCAGTTCATCCATACGCTCAGGGGGTCGACCATGATGCCCGGTAGTCATGGGCATCCACATCTCCATCACCCGTTTAAGTTTGCGCGGAGAGAGTGAAGATGAAGGAAGCAACTCCTGACATTCACTTAAATAATGGTTCCACAACCAGTAGCCCAGCGTTGAATGAGAGATCTTTTCGTAATTCTTTCTTGCGCCTTCCGGAACCTTGAGTTGTGGGTGCAGGTAAAGTTGCTGAAAAGAGCGGGCAAATTTTCCAATATCGTGCCAGCACAGCAGCCAGGCGAAAAATTGTGCTGCCAGCTCCGTGTCAGCGAAACCTAATTGACGAAAATAGCCAGCCAGTCCGAAGCAATTGCTTTTAACCATTAAATAGCCCATCGCGGCTACATCCAGCGAATGCCAGCAAAGAAGGTGATAGTCTTCGCCCCCGTCTTTCTCGCCGCGTCGGGTTTTTCCCCAGAAATAAAAGAAAGTCACAATATTTTTATCCTTCAGTAAAACTTAAAGGATATTCACGCATATATTAAAAATTATCTGTGACATATATCTTTCAATAAAATATTTACATTGTGAATAATTAAATGATTTTCATCCATAATATATATAAATAATAAACATAGGCATAATATTCACATAAACAATATAAATTAAAAAAGGGTGCAGGAGACCAAACCATCACAATTCAGTACGCGGGGTTTTACCCCCGCGTGGTGGCTACTTCTTCGATTCGTAAGCGAGAACTGCCTTAAACTCCATACCACGTTCTCTGATACTCAACTCACACAACGAGTCGCCTACCATCAGCGTGAATCCCAGTACTGTACAACACAGTACGATGATTGCCACAAGGGCATATTTTGTCAGCATGTCTTGCCTCCCTGCAAAGAAGAGACTAACATTCGAATTGCTTAGGTTCGAACGCTGGCCTCAGGTTGATAGAAATATCGCCTGGGGCTTTTGTCCATCTGGAACCTCGCGAATGCTTAACGCCAGACAGCCTCAAGCACCCAACTCCATTCTATACCTGTTAATTCTCCCTGCGATGTTCACCTTTAAATGCCGGAATGCTGCTCGCAAAATAAAAACGCCCCATCATTTCTGACAGGGGCGTTTAATTTATCCGGCAATATTTACCCTTCGTGTAACCCACATTCTCTTTTTAAGCCAAAGAAACGCGTTTCTTCTTCCGCCATGCCGGGTTCCCATTTACGGGTTGTATGGGTATCACCGACCGATAAATATCCTTCGTCCCATAATGGGTGATATTTCAGGCCATGTTTTTGCAGGTACTGATAAATAGTTCGGTTATCCCAGTCGATAATCGGCAGCACTTTAAATACGCCACGCTGAATTGCCAGCACCGGTAAATTGGCGCGGCTGCCGGATTGTTCACGGCGCAGGCCAGCAAACCAGGTTTGCGCATTCAGTTCTTTCAGCGCCCGGTTCATCGGTTCGACTTTGTTGATCTCGTTGTACTTCTCAATCCCCTCAACACCCTGCTCCCACAGTTTACCGTAGCGCGCTTCCTGCCAGGCGGCGCTTTCGGTAGCGCGGTACACTTTCAGGTTGAGCTTGAGTTTGTCCGTTAACTCGTCAATAAAGCGGTAGGTTTCTGGGAACAGATAGCCGGTATCGGTGAGGATCACCGGAATATCCGGGCGAATCTGATTCACCAGATGCAGGCTCACCGCCGCCTGAATGCCAAAGCTGGAAGAAAGTACATATTCACCGGGCAGATTATCCAGCGCCCAGGCAACGCGGCCTTCAGCGTCCAGTTTTTCCAGTTCGGCGTTAGTTTCCGCCAGCGCCAGAATGCGATCTACCTTCGGCAGTTCGTTCAGGGCGTTTAGATCGAGTTTGGACATAGATTCCTCACTGTTTGCCTTGCCTGATGCGACGCTCACGCGTCTTATCAGGCCTACAAGACCGGGCTAATGGTTAATCCCACAAATCGCGCGCCGGATCGAGCACCGGGCGAATGATGCCCGCACGCACCGTAAAGTCGCCGAAGCCTTCACCCGCTTCGCGCTCTTTCGCCCAGCGCCCTATCAGTTCATCAAGCGACGCCAGGATTTCCGGCTCGGTGATGTTTTCTTTATACATCCGTGGGATACGTGTCCCAATGCGGTTGCCGCCAAGATGCAGGTTGTAGCGACCCGGCGCTTTCCCCACCAGACCCACTTCCGCCAGCATCGCGCGACCACAACCGTTCGGGCAGCCTGTTACACGCATCACGATATGCTCATCGCTGACACCATGTTTCGCCATTAAATTATCGATGTTGTCGATAAAAGACGGTAGGAAACGCTCCGCTTCCGCCATCGCCAGCGGGCAAGTCGGGAATGACACGCAGGCCATTGAGTTTTCACGCTGCGGCGTGACGGCATTCATTAACCCGCTTTCTTTGGCGACCTTCTCGATCTTCGCTTTCTCGCTTTCCGGCACGCCGGCGATGATCAGATTCTGGTTCGCCGTAATGCGGAAATCACCTTTGTGGATCTTCGCGATCTCCAGCAAGCCGGTTTTCAGCGGACGTCCCGGATAATCAAGAATGCGACCATTTTCGATAAACAGCGTCAGGTGCCAGTTATCATCAATGCCCTTAACCCAGCCAATACGATCGCCGCGTCCGGTAAACTCATACGGGCGAATCGGCTCGAATTTGATCCCCGCGCGACGTTCAACTTCCGCTTTAAACGTCTCAACCCCTACGCGCTCCAGCGTGTATTTGGTTTTGGCATTTTTACGATCGGTTCGGTTACCCCAGTCACGCTGAGTTGTCACGACGGCTTCCGCCACTGCCAACGTATGCTCCAGCGGCAGATAGCCAAACTCACTCGCCGTGCGGGCGTAGGTTTTCTTGTTGCCATGTTCGATGGAAAGCCCACCGCCCACCAGCAGGTTAAAGCCCACCAGCTTGCCGTTTTCGGCGATTGCCACGAAGTTCATGTCGTTGGCGTGCAGATCGATATCGTTCTGCGGCGGGATCACTACCGTGGTTTTGAACTTACGCGGCAGGTAGGTCTGACCAAGGATCGGCTCTTCATCAGTAGTGGCGACTTTTTCCTGATCGAGCCAGATCTCCGCATACGCGCGGGTACGAGGCAGCAGATGTTCAGAGATTTTCTTCGCCCATTCATATGCTTCCGCGTGCAGTTGCGACTCGTAAGGGTTCGAGGTGCAGAGTACGTTACGGTTCATGTCGTTAGCAGTCGCCAGCGCATCAAGGCCGACCGAGTGCAGCATCTGGTGCACCGGTTTGACGTTCTTTTTCAGAATGCCGTGGAACTGAAACGTCTGGCGGTTGGTCAGGCGAATGCTGCCATAGATGGTGTTTTCACCGGCAAATTTGTCTATCGCCTGCCACTGTTTGGTGGTGATCACGCCACCCGGCAGACGGCAGCGCAACAGCATCGCGTGGCGCGGCTCCAGCTTCTGTTCAGCACGTTCGGCGCGGATGTCGCGGTCATCCTGCTGATACATGCCGTGGAAGCGGATCAGCAGGAAGTTGTCGCCCTTAAAGCCGCCGGTCAGACCGTCGTTTAAATCTTCCGCAATGGTGCCGCGCAGGTAGTTGCTTTCAAGCTTCATGCGCTCGGCGTCTGTCAGTTTTCCTTCGACCACTAAAGGCCCTGGATGTTTTTCGCTCATTAGTAGACATCTCGCTGATAACGGCGCTCTACGCGCAGCTCACTTAAAAATTCATCCGCCGCTTCGGTGTCCATGCCACCAAATTCGGCAATCACTTCCAGAAGTGCCTGCTCAACGTCTTTCGCCATGCGATTAGCGTCGCCGCAGACATAAATATGGGCACCGTCATTGATCCAGCGCCACAGCTCCGCGCCCTGTTCGCGCAGTTTGTCTTGTACGTAAATTTTTTCTTTTTGATCGCGCGACCAGGCAAGATCGATACGCGTCAGCACGCCCTCTTTGACGTAGCGCTGCCATTCCACCTGGTAGAGGAAATCTTCCGTAAAGTGCGGGTTGCCAAAGAACAGCCAGTTTTTCCCCGGCGCTTCGTCGGCGGCGCGTTGCTGCATAAAGGCGCGGAACGGCGCGATGCCGGTGCCTGGGCCAATCATAATCACCGGGGTTTCTGGGTTGGCTGGCAGGCGGAAGTTGTCGTTATGTTCGATAAATACGCGGACTTCGCCCTCTTCTTCCACGCGGTCCGCAAGGAAGCTGGAGGCACCACCGGCACGGGCGCGGCCTTCCACGTCGTAACGCACCACGCCAACGGTGACGTGTACTTCGTTCTCGACTTCCGCCTGCGAGGAGGCGATGGAATACAGGCGCGGGGTCAGCGGGCGCAGCAGGTTAATCAGCGCTTCGGCATCCAGTTGCGCCGGAGAGAAACGCACCATGTCAACAATCGGCGTGGTCGCGGCGTAATGCTGTAACTTCGCTTTATCGCCCACCAGCGGCAGCAGCGTTTCGCTGCGGGTAAGCGTGGCGTAGTTCTCAACAATATTCGCGGTGTTGACGGTCAGTTCAAAGTGCCACTGTAGCGCTTCGCTCAGGGTCAGCGTTTTGCCGTCAACGGTGACAGGTTCATCGCCTTTCAGCCACAGCAGTTCGACAAGTTCTTTCACCAGTGCCGGATCGTTCTGATACCAGACGCCCAGCGCGTCACCCGGCTGGTAACGCAGGCCAGAGTCACCTAAGTCAATTTCGATATGGCGAACGTCTTTTTCAGAGTTACGCCCGGTAATTTTCTGGTTAACCGAAAGGCTCGCCACCAGCGGCGCGTCTTTGCTGTACGGGCTGGTGTGGATTTCATTTACCGCGCCAGTAGCGACGGATTGCGAAGGTGCCGTGACAGGCGCACGCGATTTAAGCGCATCAACCACGCGGGCGCGCCACTCGATGGCAGCAGCCTGGTATTCAACGTCGGCATCGACACGGTCGAGCAGGCGTTCACCGCCCAGTTCCGCCAGCTTGCTGTCAAAATCTTTCCCGGACTGGCAGAAAAATTCATAAGAGCTATCGCCGAGGCTAAACACGGCAAATGCAGTGTTTTCCAGCTTTGGCGCTTTTTTGGAGAACAGGAACTTATGCAGCGCGACGGCTTCTTCCGGCGGTTCCCCTTCCCCTTGCGTTGACGTCACCACGATGAGCAGTTTTTCGCTGGCGATTTGTTTGAATTTATAGTCGCCCGCGTTCACCAGCTTAACGTTCAGTTTTGCCGCTAATAAATCATCGCGTAATGCTTCAGCAACCCGGCGCGCATTGCCGGTTTGCGAAGCGGAGATAATAGTTATACCCGGCATTTCTGCGGCGGGCGCTGGCGTCGCTGCAAGCGCAGCAGGCTGCTGGTTGAGCACGCCCCAGAAATAGCCAGAAACCCAGGCAAGCTGGGTAGGAGTTAAATCGGTCGTGGCCGCCTGAAGGCGTGCCAGTTGCTCCGGGTTCAACGGAAGCAACGCGGAAGGTGGGACCTGTGTCGTCATGCGTCGTTATGTTCCAGTAAGCAAAGCTGTTTCTGCGCCCTGTCAGCGCCCATAAAACAGAAGAGAAGGTAAGGTTAACGGGGTGAACGGTGTGGATTAAAGACGGGATAGCGATAACTAATAACCAAATCGACTAACCTGTTTTAGCAATAGTCTTTAACAACAAAACAGATTAACCAACCCAATGAAAAACAAATGAATTTAGCCAATCATTAAGATAAATCAGCGATTTTGCGCAACAAAGTCGTTTTAGATAATGCGAAAAAACAGCCTTTCCGGTACTCTACGGCGGTTTTATCGTCATGTAGAGAAATTATGATGTCCACCACGTTATTTAAAGATTTCACCTTCGAAGCCGCTCACCGCTTACCACACGTCCCGGAAGGGCATAAATGTGGTCGCCTGCACGGGCATTCCTTTATGGTGCGACTGGAAATTACCGGGGAAGTCGATCCGCATACGGGCTGGATTATCGATTTCGCTGAACTGAAAGCGGCGTTTAAGCCAACCTACGAGCGTCTCGATCACCATTATCTCAATGATATTCCAGGTCTGGAAAACCCAACCAGCGAAATTTTAGCAAAATGGATTTGGGATCAAGTTAAACCGGTTGTGCCGCTGTTAAGTGCGGTGATGGTAAAAGAAACCTGCACCGCAGGTTGTATCTATCGCGGCGAATGATAAGAGTGTGTCGGCGGTCAATTTCCCTTAAGTAACGCTATGTTAGGGTGTTGTGTTCTGGATATCTGGGGCATGACATGGAAGACGACTGCGACATTATTATTATCGGTGCCGGAATTGCTGGCACCGCTTGCGCGTTACGCTGCGCGCGAGCGGGTTTATCCGTTTTGTTAGTGGAACGAGCGGAAATTCCCGGCAGCAAAAATCTTTCCGGCGGGCGGCTATACACCCATGCGCTCGCGGAACTCCTCCCACAATTTCACCTGACCGCGCCCCTTGAACGACGCATCACTCACGAAAGTCTTTCTCTGTTAACGCCAGATGGCGCAACGACGTTTTCCAGCTTACAGCCCGGCGGTGAATCCTGGAGTGTATTACGTGCACGATTCGATCCGTGGCTGGTTGCCGAAGCCGAAAAAGAAGGTGTCGAATGCATCCCCGGTGCGACGGTAGATGCACTGTATGAAGAAAACGGCAGGGAGTGTGGTGTCATTTGTGGTGACGATATTCTTCGCGCCCGTTATGTGGTGCTGGCAGAAGGTGCCAACAGCGTCCTGGCTGAACGTCACGGGTTAGTGACTCGTCCTGCTGGCGAAGCGATGGCGTTGGGGATCAAAGAAGTGCTGTCGCTGGAAACATCCGCTATTGAAGAACGTTTTCATCTGGAGAATAACGAAGGCGCAGCGTTGCTGTTCAGCGGCGGGATCTGTGATGACTTACCCGGCGGCGCATTTCTTTATACTAATCAACAAACGCTCTCGTTAGGGATTGTTTGCCCGCTCTCTTCCCTTACGCAAAGTCGTGTTCCGGCAAGCGAGCTGCTGGCTCGCTTTAAAACGCATCCGGCAGTGCGCCCGCTTATCAAAAACACGGAATCACTGGAGTATGGTGCGCATCTGGTGCCAGAAGGTGGCTTGCACAGTATGCCGGTGCAATACGCCGGTAACGGCTGGCTGCTGCTGGGCGATGCGTTGCGCAGTTGCGTCAATACCGGAATTTCCGTGCGCGGCATGGATATGGCGCTGACTGGCACGCAGGCGGCGGCACAAACGCTGATAAGCGCCTGCCAGCACCGCGAGCCGCAAAATCTGTTTGCGCTTTATCATCACAACGTCGAGCGCAGCCTGCTATGGGATGTTCTACAACGTTATCAGCATGTTCCGGCGCTTTTGCAACGCCCTGGATGGTACCGTGCGTGGCCTGCGTTAATGCAGGATATTTCCCGCGATTTATGGGATCAGGGTGATAAACCTGTTCCACCGCTGCGCCAGTTATTCTGGCGTCATTTACGTCGTCACGGCCTGTGGCATCTGGCGGGCGATGTTATCAGGAGTCTGCGATGTCTGTAGCCCGTAATCTCTGGCGCGTTGCCGATGCGCCGCACATTGTACCGGCTGACTCCGTTGAGCGTCAGACGGTACAACGGTTGATTAACGCTTGTCCGGCTGGTCTTTTTTCGCTCACACCGGAAGGTGACTTACGCGTTGATTATCGCGGCTGCCTGGAGTGTGGCACCTGCCGTTTGCTGTGCGACGAATCAACACTACAACAGTGGCGCTATCCGCCTTCCGGATTCGGCATCACCTACCGTTTTGGATAAATAATAAGGATAATTTATGCCCCTCTTACACCTGCTCCGCCAGAATCCGGTGATTGCTGCCGTTAAAGATAATGCCAGCCTGCAACTGGCAATCGACTCTGAATGCCAGTTTATTTCCGTGTTGTACGGCAATATCTGCACCATTAGTCAAATCGTTAAAAAGATTAAAAATGCCGGAAAATATGCTTTTATTCATGTTGATTTGCTGGAAGGCGCGTCAAATAAAGAAGTGGTGATTCAGTTTTTGAAACTGGTGACTGAGGCGGACGGCATTATCAGTACCAAAGCCTCAATGTTGAAAGCGGCAAGAGCGGAAGGTTTTTTCTGTATTCATCGCCTGTTTATTGTTGATTCGATTTCGTTTCACAACATTGATAAGCAAGTTGCGCAATCGAATCCGGATTGTATTGAGATCCTGCCAGGCTGTATGCCTAAAGTGCTGGGCTGGGTGACGGAGAAAATCCGCCAACCGCTGATTGCCGGCGGGCTGGTGTGCGATGAAGAAGATGCGCGTAATGCGATTAACGCGGGTGTTGTGGCGCTTTCCACCACGAATACCGGGGTCTGGACGTTAGCGAAAAAATTGCTTTGACGGGATACTCGTAACGAGTTGAATTTGTGTGATTTGTAGGCTGCACGCCACATCCGACATTCAGCGCCTGATACGACGCTTGACGCGTCTTATCAGGCTTACAAGTCCCCAGCCCAGAACCGTAGGCAGGATCATCCGGCAGCACGTTATTGGCAATCTGCGTGAATGGTTGTCACCAGTGCCTCCAGCACCGCTTTCCAGTCATCAACCACGCCAACATCTGCCTGTGAAAATACCGCCGCGCTGGCGTCATGATTAATCGCCACCACAAACTTGCTATTGCGTACGCCCGCCATTAACGCTGCTGCGCCGGAAGCGCCAACAACAATACACACCTCAGGCGCCAGCAGATGTCCGGAAATACCAATCACTTTTTCAGCATCAACGCCACCGTTCATCACTCGCGCCCGACTGTAGCCCACTTCGGCTCCCAGCTTTTCTACCAGCATAGCGATTTCCTGGTTATCTGCCTCTCCGCCCTGCCCCACCACCAGCACCCGTCTGGCTTCAGCTAATGGATCGCGGGTAACATTTTTCAGGTTTTCGACGCTGATAAGCCAGTCTGGAGGCGCGCCGGGGACAATGTTCAGTTGCTGCATACCAGAGGGCAACGTGGCGTTTTTCAGTGCTCCCGCCTGGCGGGCAAGGGAAAGGCATAGCGGGCGTTTTTCTGTTTGCAGCGTCGCCGTTAGCGCATTTCCCCAGTGGGATTTGCGCATGCTTACAGTTGGAATATCTAACGAAGTCACCTGGCAGATGCTTGCACCATGTAAACGCCAGGCCAGCCGGGTCGACAGTTCATCGCCAAACGTTCCCGGCGGAAAGAGAACAACGTCCGCTGGCGTTCGCTGCCACTGTTCCACCAGCGCATCCAGCACCTGTTCCGCCACTACGGGCTGAGGTTCAATCTGCCAGTGCGCCAGGGTACAACCGCTGAAATCCTGTGCCGCCAGCCAGCTTGCTATTGCGGCATTCTCCTGATTTATTGTCACAATTGTGATATTCATGGCTGCATCCTTTGGCGTAAATAGTTCTGCCATAGCTTTTGCGCTTTTTCTGCTACCGTTTGCCCATCAATCAGCGTCGCTCCGCGTCGTTGCTCTGCTCTTGCCAGTTGCAGACACTGCATCGCTGGCAATTCGGCAGCAACAGTTTTACGGATAATTTCTGCTTTCCCCGCAGCCATTCGCTGGCGCATTCCCGGTACTGGCAAGGCCACTTCACCACACTGGCGCACGGCAATCACCGCAGGCAAGCGAACCCGGCAACAGCGCAACCCATGTTCAGTACGCTGTTCGAGGGTGATAAACGGCGCGTCGAGAGTGAAACGCTCCACCTGGGTGAAACAGGGCCAGCCCAGCATTTCCGCCAGCAAAAATGGCGTTTGTCCATTCTGCCCTTCGCTGCTTTGGCAGCCGGTAATTATCAGATCCAGCGGATTCTGACGCTGCCATTCGGCAATATGGCGAGCGACAAATTCCGACGCAAAGCGCAGATCTGCCGCCGTCTCCAGCACTACAGCTTCCTCAAACCCAAGAGCCATGAGATAGCGCAGCCAGTGCAACGCCCGTTCATCCCCCATGCTCAACGCGGTTAAAGACATCGACGTACCGTTTTTTCTCTGCGCCAACAGCAGCGCGGCGGCAGCCTGTTCATCAGCACCGAGTAAACTTCGCAGAAGCGAAACATCCGGTCCGCTATTACCCTGAGCCGCCGCCTGCCACTCTTTTTCCGCCAGCATTCCGGCATCCGGTTCGGCTTTAAACGCTAACAGAATGTTCATTCGCACCTCCTACATTTCCCGCCGCCACCAGCGGGAGTGCTTTGGTTTCTGGTGCCCATAGCCAGGTCACAACAAAACCAACCAACAACACTGCCGCCAGGAGCAATAAGGTGACTTGCATTCCCCACTGCGCCAGCACCCACGGCAGCAGGCCAGTACTTACCGCCGCGCCAAGTCGACTCATGGCGGTGGCAAAACCGACGCCCAGCGAGCGAATGTCAGTAGGAAAACTTTCCGCAGGCAAAATGCCCACCAGATTACTGACTGCCGAAATGGTGGTGCTGAAGAGAACAAAAAGCAGCAGCGTTAATGAACTGCCGGAAGGCAAACAGGCCATCACGACCAGCGTTGCCGCCAGCAGCAAAAAACTTCCCAGCAAAAATTTGCGATGTGCCAGCAGGTGCGTCAGAACTAATCCCAGCAGCGCGCCCACAATTAACAACGCATTAAGCATCAGGCTGGCTGTCAGCGCATCTTCCAGACCAATAGTTTGGGCGATGGTCGGCAGCCAGGTATAAATCACAAACCATGGGATTACGAGGCAGACAAAGAAGACGCTGTTAAACGCTGTGCGCCGCCAGTAGCGCGAAGAGAACAAGGTTTTGATGTGTTTATGGGTCGCCGTTGCCACTTCATCGCCCAGTAAAACATGGGGACCAAAATAGCGATGCACGATAGCGTGAGCTTCTGCAAAACGCCCCTGGCGCAGTAGCCAGCGTGGCGATTCTGGCGTTCCCCAGCGTAATAACGTAATCAACAATGCGGGCAGAGCTGCCGATGCCAGTAGCCAGCGCCAGGCCTCCGGGCTTTCGCTAATAAAGTGATGTCCGGCAATACTTGCCAGCACATAGCCTACGGTCCACACCACGCTGAATGCGCCCAGCAAAACACCGCGATGGCGGCGCGGAGAAAATTCAGCCAGCAAAGTGTGACCGACTGAGTAATCGCCTCCCAGACCAATGCCGATCAAAATGCGCAGTCCAATAAGATGCTCTGGCGTGGTGGCAAAAAATTGTAAGAACGAAGCGAGCGTAATCAGCAAAAAGCTGAAGGTGAAGATTTTTTGCCGACCAATATGGTCGGAGATCCACCCCAAAACCAGGCTACCGATAAACAGGCCAAGTAGCGCCGAGCCGCCGATCATTCCCGCCATAAACGGCGTCAGTTGCATGGCGGGTGTAAGCTGAATAATGGCGTAACCAATGACGCCGAGGACATAACCGTCGGTCAGGTGTGCGCCGAAAGTGAGCGCAGCAATGCGGCAGTGAAAACGGTTAAGTGGTAAATCATCCATTCGCACCGGTGAAGTGTTCATCTTTACCCCTTCATTGTCCGGTAATAAGAACGGCTTCTCGCCTGAGAAGCCGAAAAGGCAACGCCCCGTCATCGCGGAACGCTGCCTGACACATTATTTTTCAATCGGATAGATAGTACCCGTATTCATAATGCCGTTAGGATCGAACTGCTTTTTCAGCCCTTCCAGCAACGCCCACGCGCTGCCGTGTTCCAGTTTGCTCCAGTGAACGCGATGTTTACCGATACCGTGGTGGTGCACCATCGAACCACCGAGGCGAATGGTTTCTTCGCAGATGATTTTGTTGAGCGGATTGTGGTACTTGTCGATTTCCTCTTCCGGCTTACAGTCAACGACGTTGTAGTCGTAGACGAAGTACATGTTGGTGCCGTTCTGATAGCTATGAGAGGAGTGACCGCCCAGCATGGTGATGTCGTCGGCATGCGGGAACTCGGTACGAATACGGTTAATAACGCTTTCGTAGATTTCGTGGATGCAGCTCCAGCAGCCGGACACTTCGGTGGTAAAGCCCATGTTGCCGGTTTTGAGGATCTGCACACGTTCAGCGGCCACTTTATCCGGCCCCCAGTTCAGGTGATTAAACCAGGTTTCGATCAGCTTGCTGTCCACTCGCTGGCATTGCGGGTAACGTGCCACGATTTCAGCAATCCCTTCGCCTGTCGCCTTCGCAATGCGAGGGTTACCTTCAGCCATAAAGATCAGCACACATTTACCATCGGCAAAATGGGTGAAGTGTTGGGTGCCATCTTCAGCGTCATACAAACGAGCGATCGACGGACGATACCCTTCCACCATGATTTCACGCAGGATGTTGAAGCCGGTTTTCATGTCTTCCAGCACATAGCCATAGAAGAGATTGTTTTCCGGCGTAAATTTGAAGATTTTCACTGTGACTTCAGTGATATAGCACAGTGCACCTTCGTTGCCAATGATGATATGACGAATGTCCGGGCCAGCCGCGCGACGTGGCACGTTTTTAATGCGTGTGACGGTGCCATCTGCCAGCACCGCTTCCAGACCAACGACCATATCCTCGATTGCGCCGTAGAGTGTGGAAAACTGCCCGATACTGCGGGTCGCCACCAGGCCGCCCATCTGCGCCAGCGGCTTTGACTGCGGAGAATGCCCCGTGGTGTAACCTTTTTCACGCAACGCGTTTTCCAGCACCTCCAGCGGAACGCCACATTGCGCCGTGGCCTGCATATTCTCAATATCAATATTAATGATTTGATTCATGGCGGAGCCGTCGAGCACCACCGAGTTTTCCACAACGGTTTCCAGCCCACCTTCGGTGGCGGAAGCACCGGTACGTGGCACACCGTTAATTTTGTGCGCATTCATAAAATTCAGCACACGGGATACTTGTTCTGTAGAACCGAGTTTTACGACCGCTGCCGGAATCGGCAAAGTATAAATTCCATGAATATCCGGAAATTTACGAAAACGGTCAATACTGTTTTTCTTTAATACCGTTTCATCGGTAATTACGCGATCTGCACCAACAATTTCCTTTAGCTGGTCGACAATCGCTGCGCGAGATAAAGACATAGTAATTCCTTCCTGATAATAAAAATGGAATAATCATTAATAAGAGAAAACAGAAACCACCGTTATGGATTAGCGCACTAAATAACCGCCATCGACCACTAATAAATGCCCGTTGACATAATTCGATGCCTGACTTGCGAGAAACACGGCTGCGCCCATTAAATCCTGAGTATCGCCCCAACGGTTTGCCGGAATATGATCAAGAACGCGCTGATTGGTTTCTGGATTACTGCGTGTCGCCAGCGTAATATCTGTTGCATAATAGCCAGGGGCAATACCATTTACCTGAATATTATATTGACCTAGTTCATCACAATAAGCTTTGGTGAACCCGGCAAGAGCATGTTTAGTGGCAGAATATGCAGGTGACCATTGTCCACCTAAGTAAGAGAACAATGAACAGATATTAATGATTTTACCGCTTTTCTGCGGGATCATAATTTTTGCTGCTTCGTAGCTTAACTCGAATGCGGCGGTCAGGTTCACGTCAATCATCGGGTCCCAGTCGGCACGACCGAAGTCCAGCACCTTATTCAGTTTACAAATACCGGCATTGTTAACCAGAATATCGACGGTACCGAAGCGCTCACAGCAGGCAGCGATAATCTTCTGCGGTGCGCCTTCTGCGGTGATATCCACCTGCATGAAGTCCACTTCAACACCCTGTTTTTCAATCATTTCCTTTGTTTCGCCGTTATCTTTAACGAAGCTTGGAATAAAGATATTTGCGCCTGCTTTGGCCAGCGCCATGGCAAATGCCTGGCCTAAACCGCTATTCCCGCCGGTAACAATTGCGGTTTTACCTTTCAGGGAGAAAAAATCCATTGAGAACGCATTGAGAGATTCGATTGACATAGTTAGCTCCAATTTCCGTAAGGCAAAAAAAAAGAAAGGTAACTTCCCCCGCGAGAGGGAAGTTACCTTTCTCATTATCTCTGGTAACTGGAGATAATTTTTAGCATAAGGGCATAATCGCTAATGTGATCGTAATCACAGTGTGATATTCGAATTGTCAAATAATTTTAAAAAGCAGAAGCGTGATTACTCTCACACAACACCTCTGCTTTCCATGTTATTTCTTATTGCAATTACTAGAGACCTGAGAAAAGTAATCCACCTGAAAGGGCGGCTTACTTTTCTCTTTTTTTTGTCTATTACAAATGGGAATACGATATGCAACACAACTCATATCGCCGTTGGATAACCCTCGCGATAATTAGTTTTAGCGGCGGCGTTAGTTTCGACCTGGCTTATTTACGTTATATTTATCAAATTCCCATGGCGAAATTTATGGGATTCAGCAATACCGAGATAGGTTTAATAATGAGTACCTTTGGTATTGCAGCTATTATTCTTTATGCCCCCAGCGGCGTTATTGCCGATAAATTTTCACACCGCAAAATGATTACTTCCGCGATGATCATTACCGGATTACTGGGTCTGTTAATGGCAACGTATCCACCGCTGTGGGTAATGCTCTGTATTCAGGTCGCCTTTGCGATAACGACGATTTTAATGCTGTGGTCGGTGTCGATTAAAGCCGCCTCATTGCTGGGCGATCATAGTGAGCAAGGGAAAATTATGGGCTGGATGGAAGGGCTGCGCGGCGTCGGTGTAATGTCGCTGGCGGTGTTTACCATGTGGGTCTTTTCTCGCTTTGCGCCGGATGACAGCGCCAGCCTGAAAACAGTCATTATTATCTACAGTGTGGTTTACATCTTGTTGGGGATTCTGTGCTGGTTTTTTGTTAGCGATAACAACAACCTGCGCAGTACCAATAACGAAGAAAAACAGTCATTCCAGCTTAGCGATATCCTGGCCGTTTTGCGTATCAGTACCACCTGGTATTGCAGCATGGTGATTTTTGGTGTCTTCACTATCTACGCCATTCTGAGTTACCCCACCAACTATCTGACCGAAATGTACGGCATGTCGCTGGTGGCGGCGAGCTACATGGGGATTGTGATCAACAAAATCTTCCGCGCACTGTGCGGCCCACTTGGTGGCATTATCACCACCTACAGCAAAGTGAAATCCCCTACCCGCGTGATCCAAATCCTTTCCGTACTCGGCTTGCTGGCGTTAACTGCCCTGCTCGTCACGAACTCTAACCCGCAATCGGTCGCGATGGGGATTGGCCTGATTTTACTGCTGGGATTCACCTGTTACGCCTCACGCGGGCTGTACTGGGCCTGCCCTGGCGAAGCGAGAACACCGTCTTACATTATGGGCACCACGGTAGGTATTTGTTCGGTGATTGGATTCCTGCCGGATGTCTTCGTTTACCCGATTATCGGCTACTGGCAAGACACCCTGCCCGCTGCAGAAGCCTACCGCAACATGTGGCTAATGGGTATGGCGGCGCTTGCCATGGTGATCATCTTTACCTTTTTGCTGTTCCAAAAAATTCGTACTGCTGATAGCGCCCCCGCAATGGCTAGCAGCAAGTAAGCCAGGAAAATTACAGGAGAAAAATCATGTCGAAAAAATACATCATAGGGATTGATGGCGGAAGTCAGAGCACAAAAGTGGTGATGTACGATCTGGAAGGTAATGTGGTTTGCGAAGGCAAAGGCTTATTGCAGCCGATGCACACGCCAGATGCCGATACCGCAGAACATCCTGACGATGATTTATGGGCATCACTATGTTTTGCCAGTCACGATTTGATGAGCCAGTTTGCCGGGAATAAAGAAGATATTGTCGGCATTGGCCTGGGCTCAATCCGTTGCTGCCGTGCGCTATTGAAAGCCGATGGTACGCCAGCTGCGCCGTTGATTAGCTGGCAGGATGCACGCGTTACACGCCCTTACGAACATACGAATCCTGACGTGGCATATGTCACCTCTTTTTCGGGTTATCTGACGCATCGCTTAACCGGCGAGTTTAAAGACAATATCGCCAACTATTTTGGTCAGTGGCCGGTGGATTATAAGACCTGGGCATGGAGCGAAGATACCGCGGTAATGGAGAAGTTTAATATTCCCCGACAGATGCTTTTTGATGTGCAAATGCCGGGCACTGTTCTTGGGCATATCACTCGTCAAGCCGCGCTGGCGACACATTTCCCGGCTGGGCTGCCGGTTGTTTGTACCACCAGTGATAAACCGGTAGAAGCTCTGGGAGCCGGGTTACTGGATGATGAAACGGCGGTAATTTCTCTTGGCACCTATATCGCGTTGATGATGAACGGCAAAGCACTACCGAAAGATCCGGTGGCGTACTGGCCGATTATGTCTTCTATTCCGCAAACATTGCTGTATGAAGGTTATGGTATTCGCAAAGGCATGTGGACGGTGAGCTGGCTGCGCGACATGTTAGGCGAGTCGTTAATTCAGGATGCCAAAGCACAGGATCTTTCACCGGAAGATTTGCTCAACAAAAAAGCGTCTTGCGTGCCACCTGGTTGTAATGGGCTGATGACGGTGCTGGACTGGCTGACCAATCCGTGGGAACCATACAAACGCGGGATTATGATCGGCTTTGATTCCAGCATGGATTACGCATGGATATATCGTTCGATACTGGAAAGCGTGGCGCTGACGCTGAAGAACAATTACGACAATATGTGTAATGAAATGAATCACTTTGCAAAGCATGTGATCATTACTGGCGGCGGTTCGAACAGCGATCTGTTTATGCAGATTTTTGCCGACGTGTTCAACCTTCCGGCACGCCGTAACGCCATTAATGGTTGTGCAAGTCTGGGGGCAGCGATCAATACGGCGGTAGGTCTGGGGCTATACCCGGATTACGCAACGGCTGTCGACAAAATGGTTCGCGTGAAAGATATCTGAACCGCCCCGGAAATCCTGGAGACTAAACTCCCTGAGAAAGAGGTAAACAGGATGACTAAAAATACTCGTTTTTCCCCCGAAGTCCGTCAGCGGGCGATTCGTATGGT
>NZ_JBJQLL010000037.1:0-30963 GCF_046486405.1 Escherichia sp. WS338
TACTCCTCCGGCAGAAGCAGAAAAAGCTTATTATGCTTCCATCGGAAACGATGATCTGGCAGCCTGAGTTCACAGATAAAACACTCTCCAGGAAACCCGGGGCGGTTCAATACGCTTAAAGAAATAGCTGCTGCGATCAATAACGACCCGAATTTCAGCACAACTATCAACAATGCTCTGGCTCTTAAAGCTCCTTTAGCAAGTCCTGCATTAACGGGAATACCTACTGCGCCTACCGCTGCACAGGGTACGAATAACACGCAGATTGCTACGACCGCTTATGTAAGAGCTGCCATATCCGCATTGGTTGGTTCATCACCAGAAGCTCTTGATACCCTGAATGAGCTTGCCGCAGCACTTGGCAATGACCCGAACTTTGCGACAACAATGACAAATGCGCTGGCAGGCAAACAGCCTCTGGATGCAACTTTAACCGCTCTCGCTGCCCTTGCGACTGGTGCAAACAAACTGCCTTATTTCACTGGTAAGGATACGGTAGCTCAGACTGATTTAACGTCAGTCGGTCGCGATATTCTGGCTAAAACAAGCACACTGGCCGTTATCCAATACCTTGGTTTAAGAGAACTCGGTACCAGCGGTGAAAAGATCCCCCTGTTGAGTACGGCTAACACATGGAGTGCGCGCCAGACTTTCAACGGCGGGATCACCGGGGCGCTGACAGGGAACGCCGACACCGCGACGAAATTGAAAACAGCTCGAACAATCAACGGGGTGGGATTTGATGGTTCTAAAAACATTGAGCTAACGGCGGAAGATTTAAATCTTGAACAAACCGTAGAATTAGCCGCAGGAGCATTACAGAAAAACCAGAACGGCGCAGATATTCCGGGAAAAGATACCTTCACCAAAAATATTGGTGCCTGCCGCGCATATAGCGCATGGGTGGATATTGGTGGCGATAGTCAGATCTGGACAACTGCGCAATTTATTTCGTGGCTGGAGAGTCAGGGGGCATTTAACCATCCTTACTGGATGTGCAAAGGCTCATGGGCTTATGCAAATAATAAGGTCATTACAGATACAGGTTGCGGAAATATTTGTCTTGCAGGTGCTGTGGTGGAAGTTATTGGCACTCGCGGCGCAATGACCATACGCGTTACTACTCCGAGTACGTCCAGCGGCGGCGGAATCACTAACGCTCAATTCACTTATATTAATCATGGTGATGCTTATGCTCCTGGCTGGCGAAGAGACTACAATACGAAAAACCAGCAGCCTGCATTTGCTTTAGGGCAAACAGGAAGCAGGGTTGCAAATGATAAAGCTGTTGGCTGGAACTGGAATAGCGGCGTTTATGATGCAGATATCAGTGGTGCATCGACATTAATCCTCCACTTTAATATGAATGCGGGGAGTTGCCCTGCTGTACAGTTCCGCGTGAATTATAAGAACGGCGGTATCTTTTATCGTTCAGCGCGTGATGGTTATGGCTTTGAAGCTAACTGGTCAGAGTTTTACACCACAACCCGCAAACCCTCTGCGGGGGATGTTGGTGCATATACGCAGGCAGAATGTAACTCAAGGTTTATTACAGGTATTCGCCTGGGCGGTCTGTCATCTGTTCAGACATGGAATGGTCCCGGCTGGTCTGACAGGTCAGGTTATGTCGTTACGGGTTCAGTTAATGGAAACCGTGATGAATTAATTGATACAACACAGGCAAGGCCAATTCAGTATTGTATTAATGGGACGTGGTATAACGCGGGGAGCATTTAATTATGATGCACTTAAAAAATATTACAGCGGGCAACCCTAAAACAAAAGAGCAATACCAGCTAACGAAACAATTTAACATCAAATGGCTTTATACAGAGGATGGAAAAAACTGGTATGAGGAACAAAAGAATTTCCAGTCTGATACGTTGAAAATGGTCTATGACCACAACGGCGTTATTATTTGTATTGAAAAGGATGTTTCAGCAATTAATCCAGAAGGCGCAAGCGTCGTTGAGGTTCCTGATATTACAGCAAATCGCCGGGCTGATATTTCTGGTAAATGGATGTTCAAAGATGGCGTAGTGGTAAAGCGAACTTATACCGAGGAAGAGCAGAGGCAGCAGGCGGAAAATGAAAAGCAAAGCCTGCTACAGCTCGTCAGGGATAAAACCCAGCTATGGGACTCACAGCTACGGCTGGGCATCATTTCCGACGAGAATAAACAAAAATTAACAGAGTGGATGCTCTATGCGCAGAAAGTCGAATCCACAGACACCTCCTGCCTGCCAGTAACGTTTCCCGAACAACCTGAATGAGACAAGGCCCGATATCGGGCCTTAATTTTTATTCAGGCTTTTGTGGCCATTCAGGATTTGCCGTATCCACACGGCTGACCAGAACACTGTAGCGTTCCCATGACTCCAGTCGTGCGCGTTCCTCATCCGTCGCCATATTCAGCCTGACGGCGCGTTCCAGTGGCTGAATAACGCTTTCTGCTTCGGAAAGTAACGCGGCCTTTTGTGATTCGGCCTGTTGTTGCAGTTCCTGTTCTGTATATTCCCTCTTTACTACTTTACCATCCAGAAACATCCATTTTCCGTTATTGTCTGCGCGACGATTTGCCGTAATATCAGGAACTTCAACTATGCTTAGCCCTTCAGGATTAATAGTTGAAACGTCTTTACTGACAGCAACGATGATGTTGTTCTCATCGTAAGCAATTTTTATGGTGTCTGGCTGAAAATTCTTTTGTTCCTCATACCAGTTCTTGCCATCTTCGCAAAAGAGCCATACCACGCCCGCTTTTTTAGTTAGCTGGTATTGTTCCGGTGTTTTCGGATTCCCGGCCTTAATATTTTTCAGGTGCATCATCTTAAACACTCCCCACGTTGTACCATATTCCCCCAATCAATTTCTGAATTGGCCTTCTGGCAACAGTGTCGACAATATCATCCGCATTGCTGTTAATTGCGGCTGTTAAAACATAACCTGACGCATCGCCAAAGCCGTAGTCGCGCCATACGTTTTTATGTTCAATGCTGCCAAGACGAATATCCCGAACGACATGATTATGCAGCCATGTGCTTAACCAGTTGTTTTCCCACACTGAACCATAAATATCGCCACTAGACGCGACTTGCGCACCACTTCCCAGAGTGAAACCGCCATCCCTTTTAAAGATGAAGTCACCACCACCATCTGAACCGTTATTAATATGAACACCATCACCACCGTTATCTTTCCACAAAAACATACGAATACTTCCGTCTTCGTTGGCGAATGTAATGTGGTGGCGGTAATTACTTTTTAATCTAAAATTGCTGCCATTAGATTCAATATCTTTATAAAGATATAATCCTAACCCATCAATATGTCCGATGCGCGAACCATTTGAATAGAAGCTAATAATACCATCTCCATCTTGCCTAAATCCGGTGTCGTTATCTCCCAGAACAATGGAGTTTTCACCCAGTGCGTTATCAGTAGCACCAATAGCTAGACCTCCTTCAATTTTGGCCCCGTGGCTGACAGATATAGCACCTGTTCTCAGATTTATAGCGAATGGCCTTAATGGGCCGATATCACCGTTTTCGCCTTGTCCTTCAGCCGTCGGAATGAAATGAAGAAAATCTTCTGAACGACGGAAAATAAGACCGAATGCTTCATCAAATATCCGAAGCGCATTCACCGTACCAATTTTCAGTTCTCCGGTCATTTTATCACCGGAACGCTGAACGGCGTTACCAGCTTGAGACACGATATCCGTCAAGCCAAGATTTTCAGGAGTCAGTGTAATATCTGTAGAACCATCAAATCCCACCCCGTTGATTGTTCGAGCTGTTTTCAATTTCGTCGCGGTGTCGGCGTTCCCTGTCAGCGCCCCGGTGATCCCGCCGTTGAAAGTCTGGCGCGCACTCCATGTGTTAGCCGTACTCAACAGGGGGATCTTTTCACCGCTGGTACCGAGTTCTCTTAAACCAAGGTTTAGGATTGAAATGACGACGCCGGAAACTTCTTATAAAGCGTGGAAACAGCCACATCATAGATGATTGCAACCTGCTTACGGGGGATGCCATTCTCCAGCAATCGCCGCATTTGCTGCCATGTTTCTTCTTGGTATTTAGGCCGACGCCCACCTATACGACCTTCTGCGCGAGCTGCATCAAGTCCAGCGCGTGTACGTTCAACGATAAGCTCACGTTCCATTTCTGCCAGCGCCCCCATTACGTGAAAGAAAAAGCGCCCCATTGGTGTACTGGTGTCGATAGAGTCAGTGAGACTCCGGAAATTAATTCCTCTGTCACGCAGCTCTTCCACCAGCACAACCAAGTGACGCATGCTGCGCCCAAGACGATCTAACTTCCATACGACCAGGGTGTCACCTCTGGAAAGCATACGCAAAACCTTTTTTAGCCCAGGGCGTTCAGTCTGTTTGCCGCTCGCCTTATCCTCAAAAATTAGCTCACATCCTGCGCTTTCAAGGGCATTTCGTTGCAAAGCAGTGTTTTGTTCATTTGTTGATACGCGTACATAGCCGATCAGCATGATTTTTACTCTAATGCGTTGTTCTTATGAGTCTGCGAATTTTAAAGAACAAAGCGTTATGCACAGAAATAACAATCTGAATAGGTTCCTGCTTGATTTTTGTTAGATCCGGGAGGAGCTTATGCAGATTTTGATTTTTTTAATGTCCATTATTAGTGGAACCTATTTATTTCTTACTGGAGTTAGGCGTGGAGCTTATAAGCCATGTTTTTTACATTGGCTTGAAGCATGGCTGCTTGCCATAAAAGGTGGTTTTGTTGGTTTTTGTCTTGCAGAAGTTCAGTGGGGAAACTCATTTTTGGATGTGGTTGCTTTTTTGATATGTAGTTGGAATAGCCATTTTGTATTAAGAATAACCAAAATATGGGTTTTTCACTTGATTTACGAATGTATTGGCAAATTATGAACAACCAGATGAGAAGTTACTTTGCATACCATTACCTCCTGACAACGTAGGAGGGAACTTGTGCTTGACACACAGGAATTAGCTCCAGTTGCTATTGCGCTCCTGCTTTCAGTAATTGGTGGGATAGGCACGTTCCTGATGGATGTCCGAGACGGTCGCCAGTCTGGCAATTTGTTGGGATTGGTTACGGAGATCTTTGTTGCAGTGACAGCTGGCGCGGTGGCGTACCTATTGGGGCAACACGAGGGCTGGGAGTTATCAATTACGTACTTAATGGTAACGATAGCCAGCAATAACGGTCATGAGGTGATTTCAGGGATGAAACGAGTGAATATCGATAGCATTCTGAATGTTCTTACAAGTTTGGTGAAAAAGGGAGGCGGGAAATGATTGGCTGGGGTGTATGCGTTCTTGCGTTAGCCTTAGCCGATCGCTATTTGCTAAAACGCAAGGACATCACGCATTTAGAACTTGGTGATGTGGAAATTAAACCGGGTTTCATCCGGGTGCCGTTCAAATACCGGTCTAAATTCCCGTTTTTGCGCGGCGCAACGGTCAGATATTGGATCCGCGATGTTCAGAAGCCAACGACAGTGATTGAAGGCGAACAACGTTGTCTGACGTCGGCTGAACAGGGCGAAAACAGTGAATGGTTGTACATACCCACTGAATATATGGGTAAAGGAGAACGGCTGTGGCATTTCAACGTCATGGTTACGCATGGCGACTCGTTCATTAACCCGTTGTATCGGATTTTCCCTGTTACTCAGCAAATCCGCAGAAGTTACGTAATAAATCTCGCACAGGATGTGTCAGATGACGAAAAATAAGTATGCAACGGTCGATTTTGACCAGGTTAATGAAAAGGGGCTGAAATCCCTTATCGCGGCGATCAATAAAACCGGTGTTACGGTAATTGAGGTTGACTCCAGCAACCGCGCAACAACGAAAGATGGCGTTAAAGTTAAAACCGCAAAGCTGGTTCTTAACGACGGACAAATTCTTGCCATACAGGTAAACGATACTGGCGATATATCGTCTGTGAGGCTGAATGGAAAAGCTATTCCTAACGCTCAGTCTCCGGATATCAAGACGCTTGGTACCGTCATGGGGCAAGCGGCCCGCAAAAACTCCGCAAAATTCCAGAAATCACTGATCGCCAAAGCGAAACGTGTTGCCAATCCGGTAGACAAGAAACCGGCAGTAAAATCCAACTTTCAGCGCCTGCAAGAGGCAAAACAGCGGAATGCTCAGGTGGTTGCCGCTTATAAGTCCGCGCAGAATTCGGTGTCTTTCAATCAACAGCAGATCACTGATTTGCGGGCGAAGCTGGATAAGGAGACGGGCCGACTCAATAACGAAAAGGCACGGAATGGCGAACTCAAACGTCGTCTTAAGCAACTGAAAGCAGGAAATTAACATGGAACAGTTCAATATCAATAAAGGGGTGACGATCAAGCCTGGGCTTGACGTGCTTCCCCCGCCGGTGACTGATGATGAATATCGCGCATTAATGGCCGGTGAGGACCGCTATCTGATGACGGAATCCAACACCCTGGAGGAAATCGAGGCTACGTTCTTCTATGACACGCCGATCCACTGGTGTGCTACGGATTTACTGGAGGCGATTAGTTCTACTCGTTTGCAGCTACACCGGACCATGCAGGCATTTGTCCGGGCATTGAACCAGAAGCTGAATGGTACCGGAATCTCTGCGGGGAGTGATAAAACGGGGGATGTGGCCCAGAACGGTGCACGCGCGATCGGCGGGGCTGAAATTGGCCGGGCACGTAACGTTAACGGGCTGCCGGTCCTGCCAGCCATTATTCCGCTCAGTGATGGTCAGACTATCAGCATTCTGTTTCATAGCCCGACAGCGGAAAACCGGATCACCAATAGCGATACGCTGATTGCTTTCCAGTTCTTACTGAATAAAAAAGACGTTACTCATACCGTTGCTCCGATGAGTGGACGTGATATGACGCTGGCGCAGGTCACCATGAAACTTGCCAACCTTGCAGAGAAAAACTCGGCAAAATTCCAGCGTGCGCAGAAGAAGAAAAAAGCCCTGGTTGATGAAATAACCCAACTACAGGCTGACAGTGACCAGAAAGAGGATGCCATGAGCGACCTCGCGGATCAGGTGGCAGCGGTAGAAGGGCAGAAGGTAGATCTGGAGCAGAAAATTAACGCTGTTGCATCGGAAGCGGATTCTCTTTATGAAGAGAATGAGCGTTTGCAGACGGAGATTGATCAGCTCAATCGAACTGGTGGGCGCGAAACCATTGCTCCTGCGGGGATGACTGGTGGACACTCTCGCGCGATGACGGATCGCCTTGCAAGTATCAAAAATCGTATGCATATGAACGGGGAAGTGACGCTCAGTAATGGTGCATCAATGAAGCAATTCATTGAGGACGGTGAAGGGTATATCCAGTTAACCGATTCGGATGGCAGCGTGTACATGATCAAGGCTAAATCCATACAGGGTGTGGACATGGCAGATGCGATCGGCAAGCTGTTTAAAGCCTATAAAGCGGGTAATGTATCGGAATACCTGGTCCAACCAGAAGAACATAAACCGGAAAACGTCGAACCTGAACCAGCGGAGGATACCGGTAGCTCTTCGCCTGAACCAGAAGTCTCTGTAGGTGCATATCGATATGCCCTGCAAATGCGTCCGGCGGCCCCTGGCGCAATACCTGAAGGTAACAAAGCAATTCTGCCGCGCCCTGATGAAGGTGACCCGTATTATGAATATGCACGCTACGGCATTGCTACTTACGATACCCCGCTTTCTGATCAGCAAATGAGTGAGTACGACCTGAAGTTATTGCCTCGCGAGGATTCTTTCGACTTCCTGGCGAAGACACTTACTAATGGTCCGTTTGGCAAATATGCACAAAAAGCTCTGGAGCTGGCCACCAGCTCACCAGACGAGTTCCGCGTAATGCTGAAGACTCAGTTTCAAAAAACTTTCCCCAATATTGCGTTTCCGGGGGGCGCTGGCACCGAGAAAATGGTGCAGAGCATGATCAATGCATTGCAGGCCGAAGTCGGTGAGATTACTCAGCCAGAACCGGCCCCGGCACAGCCTGATGAAACGGTTAGCGAAGCAGATGCAGAGGCTAATAAAGCCATTGAATATCTCAATAACGTGATGGATATGCAAAGCACTGACATGGCGGAGATCCGTAACGCCCGGGGCAATGTCCGGGAAGCGATTGCAGCCCTTCAGGCTGCCGGACGTTTTGAGGAAAACGAAGAGCTGGTTAATGGCGCTGCTCGCCACCTGGCTGATCTGCTGGTAGCAATCCAGAAAGCGGGGGTAGCGGCATGACACTATCAGCTATTGAGTTAATGGATCTCAGCGATAAGTTGGATGCTCTGATGTCCAAAGCGGCTACCGCGAGTGGCATGGAGTTGCTGGATATCAGCGATGAAATTGACCAGATCATGCAACAGATGGGGTACGGCGCGTCCGGCGGCAGTAGTGGCGAGGAAAAACAACCTTCGGTACATGATGGTGTGCCAAAACTGGTTGCTGATTTCCTGGCTGATAAATTCGTCGATCAGAGCACAGATGCATTTATCGGTACCTTGCAGGACTTGAGTCAATATGTTGGCACATACATCGACCTGGACCAGGTTAAACAGCACACGGCGGCATGGATAGCCGCCAACATTGAAGAGGCAGCATAAGGCGTAACAGGGATGAGCTTAAGCGATCAGGTGGTAATGGCCACCAGCATAGAAACGCTGATCGAGCTGCTTAAGAACCTGCCCGATTATGGGCGGGTTTCGTATGTGGTGACAGCGAAGGGAGACGAGGTAAAAACAGCGTTTGATATCGTCGATGCCTCAGCTCTTTTGGTATCCAATACTCTGGATGGGAAAATTAATCCTGACTATCCCCAGGAACTTCAGCCGCGCGACCGGACCCGCGCATCCAGCCTTCTTCAGGTTAACCAGATATCCAAAGATTTGCGGCCTGCTCAGCTTACTGATTCCGGTTTATCCAGCCATGGTGCGCCGATAATTGGTGAGGACAATGCCGTTGAGTCAGGTAATGGGCGGACCATGGGGATCATTAAAGCCTATCAGGACGGTAATGCGGATCGGTATCGGGAGTACCTGATTGAACATGCGACCGAATTCGGCATACGGCCTGAAAAGGTTGAATCAATGACGGCTCCGGTACTGGTGCGCCGCCGGTTAACGAAGGTTGACCGTGTTCAGTTTGCCAAGGACTCAAATATTTCTGATCTCCAGGAAATGGCAGCCAGTGAAAAGGCTTTTGTTGATGCCGACAGCATAACACCGGCGATGATGGCGCTTTTTAACCCGTCAGAAAGCGGAGATCTGCTTAGCCGCAGTAATAACGCGTTTATTCGCGGATTTATGACGCAAGTTGGTGCCACACAGGCGGCTGGCCTTGTAACTGAAGATGGGCGACCAACACGGCAACTTGTAGACCGTATACAAAACGCGATCTTTGCCAAGGCATATAAGGATGCGCGCCTGGTAAGGATGGTTGCAGAAGAACCTGATCCAGATATGCGTAATGTTCTGACGGCGCTTAATGCGGCAGCCAATGATTTTGTCCAGATGCAGGCTTTATCAGGTGAAGCGCACAAGCAGGCTGTGACAACTATTGTTGATGGCATTGAGACAGCGGATAGTCTCGATAAAAAGGCGCTGGCGGCATTGAAAGATGCGGTAGACCTGGTAAGGCAATCGAAGGAGTCAGGCCAACATATTACCGATGTTATTGCTCAGGGGGATATGTTCAGCGAAACAGCCCCGGAAGTGAAAGCTCTCGCGTTGTTCATCGTCGCGAATAACCGTAGCGCGAAGCGTATGGCCACCGCCTTTAAGTTGATGGCTCAACGTATCAATGATGAGTTACAGCACCAGGGCCAGGCGCTGGGGGATATGTTTGGCGGCGGCGATGTGTCGTTACAGGATATCCTTCGCCAGGTGTCTCAGGAACTGGAAAACGAAGGCATGCAAGGGATATCCGGCGGTCTTTTCGAGTCCGTTTCCGGCGGTAGTTACAACGGTGTTGCTCCGTATACCAGTTTGCTATTACATCGGGCATCCGGCATCAAAGACATTATTCATCTGATCAGGCTGCTTTCCCGCACAGATCCCCAGGATGAACAGCTTGTACAAGTGCTTGCGCATTTTGTTCGAATGCCTGTTGCCGACGTGAAAAAATGGTGCCGATTATTCGGTATCAGCAATTCGTTACTTCGCGGCTTGTTAAATCACGCATCTTCCCTTGGGCGCGATGGCTTTGACGAGATAGCGCAGGCGATAAAAAACGGAGATATGCCACCAGCTATTGACTGGTTTTCCATTCGCCCAACCAGGGTGAAAGCATTCCTTAGCGCGGCGCATTCGGCATCACCATTGGCAGAAATGGTTCAGAGGTTGTCGCTCATATTCACAGACCATACCGCGTTGGGTGATCTGACTCTGGACGAGATGAAAGAAGCCTCCATTCAGTGGGCCGATCAACAAAATGAGGTTAACTCAGACTTCTTGCCAGCATTCAGGAAGGCCGTTAGTAAAGCGGATGATTCCCGTGGAATTCTGAAGGCATTTAAGGCATTGCAAAGTCGGGTTAATAAACATGTCGGTGATATCGATGGGGTAACGGCGGAAGGCAGGGATATCCTTAAAGAGCACGGCATAACGCCAGAGTTTATTGATGAGATCAGGACTGATATGCAGCGTGAGGTCGTATCGTCCCTGCAAATTGTAGCCAGAGCGTTGGCGGATGCTAATCCGAAGAGTGCGGCCATTGTTAACCGGGTTATTGGTGATATTGAAGCATCGGAGGGCATGGGGGCGCTGAAACTCTTCCTTTCGCGAGCGTTTAATCCTAACGGCAATATTCTCCCTGGCATTATTGGTGAGGCTAAAAGGTATGTCAGTGAAGAAGAACTTGAGCAGCTTGACCAACTACTTAAGCGATTCTCATATAACCCGCAGACACGCTGGCAAATGAATCAGCGAAGAATGGGTTCGGTCCACGAGAAAGTGTTATCTGCCATGAACAGTGCGATCGCAAACTCATCCGTATCTGAAGAAAAAGCTCTTGAGTGGGCCGACTCTTTTATCACGGAAGAAGTGGAAGAAGCCCGCGCTGGACAGAATGGTGGGATAGACCTGCGCAAGGAACTTGCTGATATTTATCGCCTGACCGGCGGTAAAATTTCGACCTTATCAAAGGTGGTTCACCACCAGGGAAGGGCATATGCAAATCTTAATGGTGTTGTTGCTGTCAATTTGAACGATGAAAATGCAAGTGCACTGTGGCACGAGCTGGGTCATCATCTTGAGTACAGTAACCCTGGTTTGTTAGAGAAAGCCCGGTCATTCCTGAAGGCCAATGTTGAAGGGGATAAGCCATCTTTCGTTAATATCGGTGGGCGTGGCAAGCCTGAATGGTGCTTCAGATCTCGATTGAGTAATATTTATATGGCGAAGGTATACCCGCCAGCCTCAGTAAGTAACACCGGGAAAATTCGGCAGAAATCACCGACTATTTCCAAAACGTCAGCAACGGAAGTATTCTCTATGGCTCTTCAGTTGTATCATGACAAAGAGGCCGCTGCCGCATCACTGATGAATGGTGACGGATTGCTGGAACTGTTATTAGGTGTGGCAAAGGAGCTAAATAATGCAGATTAAAATCGCAGCGCCATTAGGCGGAGATGCCATTATCGAATTTGATGATAATGAAGAAGTTTCCGGGCGTTTAAGCATTATCTCCGGTGACATTACCGAGGACATGATCGCTGAAGCCATAGCTGGGGCAAATCCCAATAGCTATATGGGATTCGTTAACACCCTTGATGCTCCCGCAAGTGATGTTCTCCGAACGCTGCATCTTTACGCTGGCTGGTTTGTTGATTGGCCAGCAGTAGATGGTGGCGATGATGACGACGACGATGATGATTTTGGTGATCATGTAGACCAGATCGTATATTAACTCCCTGATTGTGCAAAAATAATCTGTTCTGATATGTTAATTGTGTACTTAAAGTAAACGCGTAGTGGCTTGCTTTAGGTTATGGAAGCAAGCCGTTACCTAATATGTTAGATCAAAAAAAATTAATTTTTGCGTTTCGCTCACCACATATTGAACACTTTAGTCGATCTTTTAATTCTTCCAGAGTCAATCCTGAAGCTACATATTGTTTAATATCTCTTCTTTATTGCATATTCAGAGGGTAAAGATATACACATACTAAAATGAATTAGCTTAGCTCGTTATTAATCAGGATTCGATGAGACCGCTCCATTTTAGGGAATAACATTTATAACTAAAACACATCGTCTTTAACTCTCACAATATAGATTCAATTTAATACCCAATCGGCAGTAATTAATTTGATTCTAATTTTTAAGTAGATTTCAAGTCTACATCCATTAAAGCCCTGTTAATTAACAGGCTATCTATTTTTGACAGTTATTATTTTTGTGATAATTTAATTGTTTGTCTTTTGTGCTTATTTTTGATTGTTTTTTGATCTATTTTGTCAATTTTTATTCTGTGAATTGAGTTTTTTCTAATAGTCCATTGGGTTTTCAAGGCTATTATTTGTGATTTTGATCACAAAAATACCTTGATTTTTATTTGCAAAACTTGAAACACGAATCCAAAAAAGATAAACATTTGTCCGCAGTGACTTCTTTTCTACTGAAAAGTTCAATCTAAAGGGCAAAAAAAATGAAAAAAATCACAGTGGCACTCTCTGCGGTTGCAGCATCTGTCCTGATGGCAATGTCTGCGCAAGCAGCTGAAATCTACAACAAAGACGGTAATAAACTGGATCTGTACGGCAAAGTTAACGCAGAACATTACTTCTCTTCTTCAGCTAGTGATGACGGAGATAAGACTTATGCTCGTCTGGGATTCAAAGGTGAAACTCAGATTAATGACCAGTTAACCGGTTTTGGTCAGTGGGAGTACGAATTTAAAGGTAACCGTACTGAATCTGAGGGCTCTGATAAAGATAAAACTCGTCTTGCATTTGCTGGCCTCCGTTTTGCTGATTATGGTTCAATCGACTATGGTCGCAACTATGGTGTAGCTTATGATATTGGCGCTTGGACTGACGTGCTGCCTGAGTTTGGTGGAGATACCTGGACTCAGACCGATGTATTTATGACCCAGCGTGCTACTGGCGTAGCCACCTACCGTAACAATGATTTCTTCGGCCTGGTTGATGGTCTGAACTTTGCTTTGCAGTATCAAGGTAAAAATGATAGTGCTGCAAAAGTGAACAACTGGAAAGGCCGTGACGTAGTTGAATCTAATGGTGATGGCTTTGGTCTGTCTGCTACTTACGATTATGAAGGATTTGGCGTTGGTGCAACCTATGCAAAATCTGATCGTACTGATGGGCAGGTATCCTATGCTAAAAAGGATCCTCTGAATGCTTCTGGTAAAACTGCTGAAGTATGGGCTACTGGCCTGAAATATGACGCAAATAACATTTACCTGGCTGCAACTTATTCTGAAACTCAGAATATGACTGTCTTCGGTGATGACTTTATCGCGAACAAGGCGAAAAACTTTGAAGCTGTTGCTCAATACCAGTTTGATTTCGGCCTGCGTCCGTCCATCGCTTATCTGCACTCTCGCGGTGAAAATATTGGTGCGTTCGGCAGCCAGGATCTGGTTGAATACATCGACTTGGGTGCGACTTATTACTTCAACAAAAATATGTCCGCTTTCGTTGACTACAAGATCAACCTGATTGATGAAAGTGAATTTACCAAAAGATCTGAGGTTGCAACCGACAACATCGTTGCTGTTGGTATGACCTACCAATTCTAATTTTGGTAGGTAAGAATATGCGGGAAGGGAGTGATGTCACTGCCCGCATATAGGTGGCACCCTCATGCCACCTTTGAAGAGGCAATAAAATTGCCTCTTCTCAATTTAACTTCATGTTATTTATTACCTTTTTATTAATTTGAAACTCTATTGTTGGGGCGCTTTGTTGCGCCCATTTTTTTACACCAATTAGGTAAAGTTATTTTTAAGTAATCGAGCAACTTTCAGCCCTCTCAAAATGGAATATCGTCTTCAAAGTCCATTGGAGGTTCGCTATTGGCGTTGCTCTGAGGTTTACTGCCACCGCTGTATTGCTGGTGGTTTTGAGGTTGGTTTGACTGCCCCCAGCCATTTGAGAATTGTGAATCGTCGCGGCGAGCGCCGATCATTTGCATGGTGCCGCCCTGGCTGACGATAATTTCCGTCGTGTAACGTTCTACACCGGCGTCATCTGTCCACTTACGGGTTTTAAGTTTTCCTTCGATGTAGACCTGAGAACCTTTTCGTAAATACTCACTCGCAATTTCAGCAAGTTTTCCGAACAAAACGACTTTATGCCATTCTGTTTGCTCTTTCTGTTGGCCCGTTTGCTTGTCGCGCCATGATTCATTCGTTGCGATGCTGAGTCTTCCGACCGCTCCGCCATTTGGTATATACCTGATCTCCGGGTCTTGCCCCAGGGTACCAATCAGGATGACTTTGTTTACACCGCGTTGTGCCACTTATCTTACCTAATAAAATAAATTAATTAGAGCAATAATGTATATCTTTGAAACGTAGCTAACAAGTGATTTGCATTATCCTGTGCCTTCTAAAGGGATCGAGTCAGTCGGTATTGGCTGTGAATGGGTGTTTGTCCTGGAGCGTAAAAAATTCGCTTATGAGGTCTTTATGAAGGGAAAAACAGCCGCAGGAGGCGGTGCAATTTGCGCTATCGCGGTGATGATTACCATCGTGATGGGTAATGGCAATGTGCGAACCAACCAGGCGGGGCTTGAGCTGATTGGTAACGCTGAAGGTTGCCGACGTGATCCATACATGTGCCCGGCGGGGGTATGGACTGACGGGATCGGTAATACACACGGGGTAACGCCGGGTGTGCGAAAAACCGACCAGCAAATCGCCGCTGATTGGGAAAAGAATATCCTGATCGCTGAACGCTGTATTAATCAGCACTTCCGGGGCAAAGACATGCCCGATAATGCCTTCAGTGCAATGACAAGCGCGGCATTCAATATGGGATGCAATAGCTTACGGACCTACTACAGCAAAGCGCGAGGCATGCGAGTAGAAACGTCCATCCACAAGTGGGCGCAGAAAGGGGAATGGGTGAATATGTGTAACCATCTCCCTGATTTCGTGAACAGTAACGGCGTGCCCCTGCGAGGTTTAAAGATTCGCCGTGAAAAAGAACGCCAGCTTTGCCTGACGGGGCTTGTCAATGAATAAACTCCGGCAGCTCCGCCGACTTTCGACAATGAAGTTATCGCTGGCGGCGATAGTTTTTGACTCGATTTTCATGGCGGTATATGTGCTCAATGAGACGTGGCCACTGGAACCGCTATTGTATGCCGGGCTTCGGCTGTGCCTGACATTTTTGAGCATGGCTGCGAGATTGATGCAGCAGAAAGAAACCGCTTCAGATTGTCCACGCCGCGCGGTGCGCAAATATATGGCACGCAGGCGAAGGCGATAATAGTTAACGAGAACCCCGGCAGCTGCCGGGGTTATTTTTGGTGGTTATTTAAACGGATTGATTGAATTATTAAACGTGATGATGCTTGTCTCACGCGGTGCCTGGACGTTAGCCGCTTGCGGAACCTCCTTAATTTTCTTGGTGACAGGCAAGTTGCGTGCGCCAACTTTGATCAGAGATTCGAAAAGTGTGGCAACGATTTTTGCATCACCAGGTTCTTTGAGGCGGAATGCGTCTTTTTGGGCGGCGGAGACGAAGATCGGGAGGTTATCCAGTTCGTCTTGCATTGCTGCCAGCACATCGTCGCGGATACCCGCTGTTTCCTCCAGCAAAGCGATTCGCGCTTCAGCATCTGCGATCTTGGCCATTGCTTCGAGGTGGCGGCCCTGGCTTTCGAGTAGTGCAGTTTCCAGTTCTGCCGTACGCTCTGTCGCCTCCACCATCATTTCCAGTTCAGCCATTTTGCCGTAATGGGATATAACTGCCTGCACTGACTCGTCGGAGTACCCATGCGCCGCCAGGGACTCTGCCAGTAGAGATTTAGAATCCGCGCTTTCAAACATTCCGGCGCTGGCAGGATGATCCAGACTGATATAGTTCGGCGTTGTCACATAATCCACACCATGGAAGCTGGTGGTTACAGCGATTTTCCCGGACTCGCGCCCGCCAGTGGCCCAGCTCCAGCCACCAGCTCGGCTTTCGATCATCGCGGCGACAATTTTACCCGGCTCTGTGTTAAGAATTTCCTGTGTATGGGTAACGATGCCGTTGTCGTCAACAGATATAGCCACTGTGCGACACGCCGGAACATTGTCGATTACGACCGGGCGACCTTCCACCATGATCACGCTGGTTTCTGGTACTTCCAGTTTGCCAGTCAGCTGTCGGCGACCGTGACCGTAATAGCCGAAAAGCTCACCAAGGCGTAAACCTTCCTGAGTTTCCTTGCTTTCAAGCATGGTCTTTACCGCGCTTAATACATACTGTCGCCCGTTCTGGCGACCTTTTCGAGCATTGCTATAGAGACAAAAGCGGTCAGTGACCGTTTTCAAAACATCAGTCATTATCGTTTCCCTCTTTAAAGACCGATTCAAGGATTTGCGCCAGTTCCTGTGGCGGTGTTTTGATGATGGAATCCATCAGGTGATCGTCGTCCTCGCTTTTCGCTTTCAGTTCGTTCACCAGTGCTTCAGAGATTTTTTCGTCAATCTCCAGCACATCGCTGAACAGGTAACGTTTGAATGCATCGGAATTGGCGAGGACGCTGTTATTGCTGACGGCATCGAGGATTTGCGTAACGATGGTGGCGTAGTTCGCCTGCGAGTCGCGGTTGTCGTTGTGCTCTTGTTGCAGAGCGGTATTAACGGAGTGGAATTCGATTTTGTACGGGCGATCACCTTCCGGGTATACCTTGCCGTACTTGAAAGCAAGATGAATATCGATAGCCCGCTGAATGAACTCTTCTACGCCCTGCTGGATCCATGAGGCGCGCATGGCGGCCTGAATTGCCGTGCGCAGGAATCCACCTTCACCAAGCCCGCCGGACATTTGATCTGCCCACCCCAGGAGGGTGTAATCGAGGCCAAGTGCTGCCGCCAGCTGGCGCATATAGGTGAGAATGTCTTCAATGCCGTTGATGTCAGCCTGGATGGTCTGAGTATCAATAGTCATCTGTCCCTTGCCGTCGCCCATAATAGGCAGCAGAGTATTGGTCACCGTAGGCATGTTATTCGCGCCGCGTGCGCGCTTTTCCATCAGGTCAGCTGCTCGTTTAAGCGTCTGAGTAATGGTGCGTGAATAATCGGCTGCTTTTACCGGATCCAGACTATTCATCGCCAGGCCGATGATTCGGTCAATTTTCGACGCGTTAAAACGCGTTGCCTTCAGTGAGCGGATCGCCGAACGCAGATTCATGTACGGCTCGTAGGCGTATTCGAGCAAGCTGGTCCCGTAATTCTGGGTTTCAATCGGTGTGCGCTCTTCCGGATTATCCAGCAGGCTGTAAGCCTTATGGCCAGTGTGCACAGGCATAAGGTTTGACTTAGGCCGCCAGTAGGGGATTTTCATAGGGATAATGGCCCACGGATCGGCGAAAACCATTTTCCCTGACGCGTCCTTCAGATAATCGCCGCTAAATCCCGCCAGGTTGCCGCTGACCTCGAACTCTTTGATGAAGCCCGGAAGGGTGTAATAGGAGCACTCAAAAGACGTGATCCCTATGCCTTCTTTGGCGTATGGCCTGACATAAGCCACCCCAAATACAGACATGATAAATGCCCACCCGGCGACCTCTTTGTTGATGGTTCGCCCGATGTCGTTCATCAGCTCGTCACACAACGCCTGCGCGGCGTCATAGTCACTATCGTTTCCGTGATGTACCGGCACGATAGAGAAAGTTTGCCCGGTCTTCTTATCGAAAGAGAGCGCGTGCGTAATATGGATGTTCAGCGCGGTGGCGATCGTGCTGTAAACCGCCATCTCTTCGAGTAGCGGATAGCGTTGCAAGCGGTCTTCCGGCAGTTGAACTTCATCAAAGATAAAGCGACTTCCGTCCACCAGCCCATCGCCAGCCATGCCACTATCGCCCGGTTTGCCGCCTAAGAAGCCGGACAGTTGTACCGGTGCCCCTGCGCGAGAAAACAAATACCCACTTCCGCCGTGCACAGCCAGCGCGGACAGGAGGATGTTGTCCCGTTCTCCGTTGTCTTTAAAAACCCCCGCCAGCGCCTTCCTGACCGAGGATAGCGTGATTTTATTGTCTGCCAAGATTGCACCTTAATTAGAATAATTCGCATCGTGTTTGAACGGAATTTAACACTAGTCACTTGTTAAGGATTACCAATGAACAAGCTATCTATAGGGGTGTTTCGCTGTTCAAGTGTCAGCGAAATATTGAAATACATTAGGGCAATAACATCTCACCGAGCGCCGATTAGATACGGCGTGGAAAAGGTGGAAGGCAAAAGCTATGACCGACTACGCCGGGAGGCGAATCAGAAGGCGATAGATTTGCTTAATTCGCTGGTGGACGGCGCGACACTGACAGATGAACAGCGCCAGATCCTGGCTGGGTACACCGGCGAAGGCGGCATTGGCGGGTCCGTCTCCGAATATTACACACCAAAGCCGATCGCTGAAGGTGTCTGGGAGATCATGAAGCTCTACGGCGCGGACGTAGGTAACACTCTGGAACCATCGGCGGGAACCGGCGTTTTTAATGAGACAAAACCGGTTGGTACGGTGATGACCGCGACTGAGATCAGCAGTGTTTCCGGTCGTATAAACCAGCTGTTGCACCCGGAAGACAGCGTACAGATTTCTCCGTTCGAACAACTGGCTGTAAGCACGCCTAACGATTCATTCGACCATGTTGTGGGTAACGTTCCGTTCGGTGGTCGTGATAACACACGCAACATCGATAAGCCTTACGCAGAAGAAACGGACATGGGTTCTTACTTCATGCTCCGCATGCTGGACAAGATAAAGCCAGGCGGATTCATGTGCGTGATTGTGCCGCCGTCCATTGTTTCAGGTTCAAACATGAAGCGGTTACGCCTGCGCCTATCACGGAAAGCTGAATTTCTTGGTGCCCACCGCTTGCCTACCGGTACTTTTGACGCTAACGGGACCAGTACGGTCGTAGATGTGGTGCTGATGCGCAAACATCCGGCAGAGATGGCTGAGAAAATCCCCCTGGTGGATGAAAGCACTCTCGAATCGGCAAATGTGCTTTGGTCAACGTTTATTTCTGGCAAGTGGTTTGAAAAGGATGGCCGCCGGTTTGTTCATGGCACCCAGGAAAAGGGCTTCCAGGGGCGTATTGAGGTTCGTGCCGACGGTCAGATTGATAACCAGGCTCTTAAAGCGAAGCTGATTCATCGTTTCGAAAGCCGTATCGACTGGTCTTTGCTCGATATGGCTGAACCGTCACCGACCGCAGACGTTGTTGGTGAAGGGGAAATGCGCCTGATTAATGGCGTATGGCAAAAATATGCTGGTGGTCGCTGGATTGAAGCTGATGCAGGGAAGGAACTTAAGATCGATGCTGCCAGTTATGGCGCGGATAGCTGGGAGGCTCTTCAGCGTAACCTGACTACAACAGAAGGCCGTCTCGGCATGACATTTACCCAGATGGCAAATGTCCGCGATAAGTACACCACATCAATCAGCGACGATATGGTGCAGCTGGTGGACTGGATTAACAGCCAGCCTGAAAAATACCGTGAACGCTTGTATCGCGGGGCGATGATTGGCCGGATGTTAATTGAATATCAGGACATGAAGGCCGCCGGGCATAGTGCTGAACAAATCGAACAGCAGCGCCTTTCTCTGGTATCCCGTTTGCAGGCAGAGATTGACCGTTTTGGTAACCCCGGTCGCGGTCCGATAGCGAAATTATCGGGGAGCAGTGCGCGCGCCTGGTTTGCTTTCCGTGGTGCAATTAAGCTGGATGGCACTATTTCTGACGAGCTGACAGGAAAACTGGTTACGCATGATTCCAGCGCCAGTTATGACTCTACCAGCTATCAGGACACCCTGCGTTATCTCTACAGTGATCTCACTCGCGATCCAATCCAGCTCGATGATTTCCGCCTTGCGTTTACCGGCGAACTGCCAGCCAGTGATGACGAGTTGCTTAATTTATTGGCCAGCACCCCTGGCATTGCGGTTTCACCGTATGGCGGGATTGTTCCGTTCGCCCGCGCCACCAGCGGCGACATTAACGAGATAGTGGCACCAAAACAGGAATTCCTTGCCACACTCCCCGACGGTCCAGTAAAGAACAACGTCCTTAATCAGCTGGCAGCGATCGAAGAGAAGCGCATCAAGACGCCAGCAGAGAATATCCGCTTTAAGCTCAATAGCCGTTGGTTCGACCGTTCCGTCATTCTGGAATTTTTGCAGGAAAACGGCTATCCGGATCTTCGCTATGTGCAGTCAGTGCAGCTGGAAGGCGACGAAATGGTTTCTGACACCTATCACGGTGGTGATGGTCTGTTCGTCGGGCACCGATACGGTGTCGTCCAGCGCAAGGATAAAGAAACAGGCGAGATCCGCTACGAGTGGGACCGTAAATCAGGTGAAAACGCGACCGGGTTCCCGGCACAGCTGGAAAAGTATCTCAATGGTGCGCGTATCGGTGGCAAAGATAGCGCGACGGCGAACGGCTACCGCGAGCAGATGGCACTGCTTGAGGACCAGTTCAATAAGTGGATCAAGACGCACGATCGCTACGATGAGCTGGTTGCCAAATACAACGATGTGTTCAATAGCAATATCCCGTATGAACACTCTGGCGATCCGCTTGGGTTGAAGGGATTAAGCGGTAAGCGCCAGCCATTTGATTACCAGAATAGCGAGGTGAGACGACTGTCCGAAGATGGGCGCGGCATCCTGGGCTTCGGCACCGGGCTGGGTAAAACGACGACCGCGCTGGCGCTTGAGGCGTTCAACTATGAGAACGGTCGCTCCACCCGTACTGCGTATGTAGTGCCTAAATCAGTGCTGGAAAACTGGTATTACGAAGCAAAAGAGTTCCTGAGTGAAGAGGCATTCAGTAACTACCTGTTCGTCGGTCTTGATGTGCTGATGGATGGCGATCAGATTCGCCAGGTGCCGGTGCTCAATGAGAACGGTAAACCTGTTCTTGGTACTGATGGCACTCCAGTTATGCGCGATGCTCTTAAGCTGGCAGATGAAGCCACTATCACGGCGCGGATGAACGCGATCCCGCACTCAAATTACCGTGCAGTCGTGTTTACCAAAGAACAATACGCCCGCATTCCGCTACGTGATGACACCGTAGATGAGCATGCACAAGACATGCTTTATGACTTCGTTGCCGCCGGGCGCGTAGCCAGCGCAATGGACTCCGACTCCCACCGCAAAGAGGCGGCGCGTCGCCGGGTATTGTCGGAGTATTCAGATACCGGTACCGAAAAAGCAGAGAAGTATCCGTACTTTGAGGATATGGGCTTCGACAGCGTGATTGCTGACGAAGGCCACAACTACCGCAATAGCTATAAAAATGGTCGCGAAGCGTCACAACTGGCCTATCTGCCCACCAGCGCGGTGGCGCAATCGGCGCGGGATATGGCAATTAAAAACGCGTACCTGATGAAAAAGAATGGCGGGCGCGGGCCGGTTCTCCTGACTGCAACGCCAGTCGTTAACACCCCGATCGATGCATACAACATGCTTTCTCATGTTCTGCCGAAGGAATACTGGCAGAAGATGGGGATCTACGGTCCTGATGACTTCGTTAAATTCTTCGGCAAGACCAGGCTGGAAACGGTACAGAAAATCAGCGGTGAAGTTGAAGAAAAAATGGCGCTGGTGGGCTTTGAAAACCTTGATGCGCTGCGCGGTATATTCCATCGCTGGGTAACGCTTAAAACGGCGGAAGACGTTAAGGATACCGTGGAGATCCCGGAGCTGGACGAACACCAGCAGGATGCACCACTTACTGAAGAACAACTGGCGGCGTATGAAGAATTGCGTCAGCAGGCGGAAGCGGCGGCCAAAGCCAACAATGGCGTAACGACCTCGGTCAATGAAGACGGCGTGATTGAGCACGAGAAAGCCCGTCCGACCTTCTCAATAATCAGGGATATGGACCGCGTATGTACTGACATGGACCTGTACTATCGCCGGATCACCTATCGTTTCCTGCCGGAGTACGCCGATGCGGTGCAGCAGCTGGCGGACAGTTTGCCTAAACAAGCCACCAGCGAAGACGACGACAGTGATGATTCAATCACGCAGCAATCGCAATACTCCCTGATAGATAAGGGCGAGTTTATTCAGTTGCAGGTTCCGGAAGCGTTCGAGCAGGAAGTGAATAAGCGCCTGGCCAGGTTTGGCATTGACGAACAGACCGTAACTCACCCCGTTACGCCGAAATACGCGAAGCTGATCGCCACGCTGAAGGAGTTTTTCCCGGAAGGTAAGCAAATCATCTTCACCGATGAAAAAACGCAGCACCAGAAGCTCAAGCGCATTATCTGCAATGCTCTTAACCTTGAACCTTCAAAGGTGGGGATCCTGAATGCTCAGACGGTTGCCGAGGCAGGTAAAACCGGTAAGAAACTGAAAGCGGTTAAACCGCCGAAAGAGTTACCGGATGAACCAACAGATGCACAGATAGCGAAATACAACGAGCAAATGGCTCTGTATGACGCCTATATCGCGCAGCAAAATGAAATGTCGTTGGGCGGTCTGGAAAAGATTGCAGCCGACTTCCAGGAGGGCCGGACTCCGATCATCATCTGCAACAAAAAGGCAGAGGTGGGTATCAACCTGCATCGAGGAACGACTGACATCCATCATCTGACGTTGCCATGGACACCAGCCAGTATCGCACAGCGTAACGGTCGCGGTGCCCGAGTTGGCTCCAACCGTGCAAGCGTTCGCGTTCATTACTACTGCGGCAAGGGTTCTTTCGATGAATACCGACTGAAGACGCTGAAGCGTAAAGCAGGCTGGATCTCCGATATCCTCCGTTCAGATAAGTCAGAAATGGAGAACGCCGACGCCAACGATATGATCGAAATGCAGATGTATACCGCTAAGGATGATGGCGAACGTCTGGCAATGATGCAGGTTCAAATGGATAAGGCGAAAGCCGCGCAACGCGCTCGCCAGAAAGAACAGGCTACTATCGACCTTCAGAACTACATCAAGGCGCAGCACGCAGCTGGCGAGGATGTGGAGGTACTTACCGCTGAATTAGAGCGAAGCAAAGCGGAACTTGAAAAGACCACCGCCGAGGTAGCTAAATTCAAACAGGCGGTAATGGCCAAAGCAGCTGATAACGCAGACTGGAAGGCCCGCTGGGGTAGCGTCCATCACACAGACCGTACGTTGTTAGCACAGTATCGCGCGTCGTTGAAAAGCGCCATTCAGCGCAAGGCTAATATCTCTCAAGCCATCTCCCGCTATGAGAAATTATTGAACCGTACTCAGAAGGCCGCGACGGATATCAAACGCCTGCGCCCGCTGGTGGAGGATGCAATAAATAAAGGCATTCTGGATGTTGATCCTGATCTGGTTAACCATGCGAATAAGTTCCTTGTTATCGGCGATCGCTCATGGCGTGTAGGCCAATACTACGATTGTGCCGGTGATATCGTTCGCATTAAGTCGCTGGACTTCGACAGCCAGCGCGCAGACGTGGAGATCATCTTTACCTTCAAAGGCACCAAATCGGGTAACTGGGATGTGAAGACGCTGGATAAACAGGTGGATGTAACTCCCGATGAAGATGCTGTTATGCAGAAAATCAGTGGTGGCGTCTCCATCGCCGGGATTAACGACATCATTTCCTGTGACGATTTCTACCGTTTCCAGCAGCGCGGCATGATCAAAATCACTGACTCATACGGCGTTCAGACTACAGAGTCAGGCTATAGCATTGATTTTGTTGGTACCTATACGGACCCACTGAAGCATGCGGTTTACCCGGATCGCCGTGACGGCGCGCTGAAGTCGTCAATTGCAAAATGGGTGCTTGGTATGATGTCGGAAGGGAATAACCGCCAGGTCCGTTTGGCAGAAGTATTCCTGACTGAACTGTTTGGCTCCAATTATGGCGATGTAATCGCGTCATACGGAGATACGCTATCTCCTGAAGCAATTCAGGAGAAAATAGCGGATGCGATCGCCAGAATGCCGGAGAAAACAAGCCAGGGGGCTACTCGTAACGGTGATTCTGAACTTGAAGTCACCAATGCCATTTTCGGTACCAATGAGTTCCGGGCGTCAGATTATGAGATCACCACAGCACAGTTTGGCACCATTGGCATTTACAGCAATAAAGACGAGATCAAGCAGGCAATGGACGCAGCAAGTGCGCGCATTGCAGCAGAACGGGAAGCCAATCTGAATCATGCAGTCGCCGCGCTGACTCAATCGTGGGTAACAGCAATCAGGGAGGCCGCCACCACAGGGAAAATCACACCTGCAATAGCGGATGTCGTAAACGACGGCTCTAAATTTATGGATGCCTATCAAATGGATGCGGTGAAGTTGCCATCAGCCTATGGTCAACTCAGCTATCGCATGACCTACAACCTGGTATCAATGTTTTCCGACCTTGCCATCCTTGGGCTGGTGGATCTTAACGAGGTTACGCCGGAATTGCTCAGCATGCGCAAGAATCATGTGGAGATATTGCAGAGAATTAACACGGTTCTTGCCGGGCGCACCGATGAAGAGAAACAGGCCGACGCTGATCGGATAAACCTGGCCCTTGGCAACATCACGGAGGAAGAGATTGCCGCCAGAAACGAGAAACAAGAAGAGTTATCATCAATACAGGGTGATGCCACCAGCATAGCTCAGTCTCTTGGTCTGAATTATCGCGTATCCACCGCCGACCTGAAGATGATGTACGCACCAAAATTCGCCGCTGGCGAGGTATTTGGGCTTCAGGAAGCCTCAGGCATGAAAGGCGTTCTTTTCCGTGCGAAAGACGCAATCAAGGCGAAATTCGGCGCTCGCTGGCTGCCAGCGAAGGCGAAGAACAGCGATTTCCCGGGTAACTGGTGGATTATCGAGACAAAACACAACGTGGCGGACGTTCTGGCCGTCATCCAACAATACGCATAACAGGAGCGCCCGGTTCGCCGGGCGTCGCATAATATGGCCACACTATCTGATACAATAAAACCGAATAAAACATATCTTGAGGCGGTACTGCGTACGGCATTGTTAGGAAAGACAGAAGACGAATACGTTGATTTCTTCCTGTCAGGGCTACGCGGGCGATTACTGAAAAATCCCCGCCTGTACCGCAGCTATGGTCCATACTGGCCGGAAATTAAAAAATTATTACTGGAGCGCGGTTATGGTAATTTCGGTCGTCTCGTTGACCGTGACGTTCGCAAAATTTACCGTTATGACCGCCCGGCGCTAACACTCATAGCCGCGACGCTCTACAGCCAGGAGCGTTTTGATAATGGTCAGATATACTCAGCCTGGCATTTACTGCCAGTGCCTGAAGAGGTTGACGACCAGGACTATGAGTTTGAGTCTTACGATTTGGAAGTTGAAGCCTTAGCACAGGCTGGAGAGAAAACTTGAAAAAGCGATACTACACAGTAAAGCATGGGACGCTACGAGCATTACAAGAGTTTGCTGACAAGCATAACGTTGAGGTGCGCAGGGAAGGGGGAAGTAAAGCTCTGCGCATGTACCGTCCGGACGGAAAATGGCGGACGGTCGTCGATTTCAAAACTAACAGCGTTCCCCAGGGCGTCCGCGACCGGGCATTCGAAGAATGGGAGCAGATCATCATAGATAACGCATTGCTTCTGAATGCTGATTAAGAACTCTCCGGCCTAGGGAGATTAGGCCGGAGATAAATATACTATATAAACTTAGATACAATATCGTGAATCTGTTGTAGCGGGATATCTTCCATCTCATTCTTAATAAGAGAGCGGTTAGATGCTGTCAGTGAAGGCCATTTTGTTTTCCAGGCTAGATATGCTAGCCATGAGTAGCCTGTTTCGTAAGGTTTATTCATATAAGTCATTGAGTGTTCAACCGCATGTATGTATTTTTTCTCAAAATTGGTTCCTTTTACTTCAAATAAACTACCGAAATAAATAAGCCATTTTGCCAGGTGTTCATACTGCTCCCATGCGCCAGGCTTTTTAGTAAGTTCT
The DNA here is from genome assembly GCF_046486405.1 of Escherichia sp. WS338. Taxonomy (NCBI): domain Bacteria; kingdom Pseudomonadati; phylum Pseudomonadota; class Gammaproteobacteria; order Enterobacterales; family Enterobacteriaceae; genus Escherichia; species Escherichia sp. WS338. The sequence goes on from NZ_JBJQLL010000037.1 coordinate 26,133, forward strand.
ATTTTTTTATCTATTATATTACAAAAAACATTTAATACATTTTCATTATTCCAGCTATATCCAGATGATGAAATGGAGGAAATGATATGATAAAAAGAATCCTCTAGCTTCAAGAACTCTATTTTATACTCTCTTCCGTTTTTTATTACCGATTTGATTGAGTGCCTCAATTTGTCTTTTATTTTTTTTGCTTCTGGAATTTTATCGTTAAGTTTTCTAAAGAAATCAGATACCTCTGTTTTATCTATAACCCTAACCCCATAGCAGGAAAAATAGTAATCTTTAATAGGTTGCAATAGTTCCCCTCGGGAAACAAGGAAAATATTGGAGGACATTACGTTGTCCCGTGAAAATACCTTATATTCATTTATAATAGCCTTTAGGTTCGCGTCACTTAGAGAATAGCCAAGGATAACAATAGTGTTTTCATGTAGAACTGTGCTTAGTTTATTAGAAAAGTAAGAATTACCATTTATAAATCTGAAATAATCCTCGCTAGTAACAACCATGTCTGATGGGGAGTCTATAGAACCGTGAACATGGTAGACTTTAACCTCACAATTATATTTTGGAATTGGCAGGCCGGGGGTGATTGTACACGTTCGATTCTCTCCAGCCAGCTTTTCTGCTAACTTGTCATAATTTGTCGTAATTACTTTAAATGTGTTTTCTTTGAAAAAGTCTTGAATATATTCAATTGATGGATCAAGTTCGATTGAGGCTATGATTTTCTCAATCTCTTGGTAAATATTTTTCCCCGAAAGTATAAATTTTAGTGCAATAACCTGAGCAGCTTCTTCAAGGCTAAGGTCTTTTGCTTTTCCATCAGGAAATAATTCCTCTTTGAGTGAGTCACCATCCTTCAATAAACCGCACAGTTGCTCCAATAAAGATTGCCAACTTGGGGCTTTATCATCAGAAACAGCCTTTGAAAATCCAGTGCCTGTAAGAAAGCACAGCCTATGTGTAGCCGCTGCATAGGCAATTTCTATATACTCGCTCATTACTTACTCCATTTACTTATAGTTCTACGGAGAAGTATACCCTAATGCATTGACGTTTATAGATAATTTCCTTTTCCTGTTAATACTCCCTTAGGCACCTGTTTTTGTGCCAGCGTTTGGGTGCCGCGAATTATGTTAATCAGAGGGCTTAGTAACGATGGTTCCTGGCGTGCCTCAACTTCTCCAGCCATTGCCCTGATGTAGTCGGCGCTGGCAACGTTGTTGTATTCCGTCGCAAAGCAACATAGTAACGTCAGAACATGCTCTGTCGTTATTTCGCTCCAGTTGATGTTGAAAAATTCATCGCCTTTTTTATCGTGTTCGGAATCGAAGATGCTTTGGTGGAGGATGTATTTGCCGGATTCCTTGCGCGGTAACTTGATTGCTTTCTGGCGTTCCAGCTCCTTATAAATCTGCATTGCCTCAATTAGTACCGGCCTGCCGTTCATGAAGGGATCGCGCAACCTTACACGCTGGCCAACTCGACCAGTAATAAAGCTGTTTTCCTCTTCCACCAGCACGATAAAACCCTTTTCCTCTTTTTCTCGCAATTCGCGCAGCAGCTGGAGTTCCATATCGCGGCGGCGTTCAGGGTAGCTGGTCCGCTCAGCCATTATTAGCTCATTGTTGATCCATGCAGCAGTCATTGACGCCGGTTTGCCGACGCTCATCGAAACAACGCATATTTTCTTATCCATAGCGCCCCCTACAAAAAAGAAAAGCCACCAGCGGCGGCTTAGCAATACAACTGAAGGTAGCGCCCGGTACTCAGACTGTGCCGTCCATGGAATATTTGAAAAGGGATCCATCCGTACCGGGCATGTGATGATTCTGACTGAAGTCACTTGTCAGTTGTCAATTATTTCAGATTAAAAATAATATATTTATTAGTGCATGATGTTTGCCATCTCATAGGCGTCAGCCAGCAACTCCATCTCTGACTTGTTCAGCAAGGTGAATTCTTTCTTGCCTCCAACCACACCATCGGCATGAACAGGGACCAGCCAGGGGTATTTTTCTCTTACTTCAGCCGGTGCTGCATGCTGGTGGTGCCATCTACAAAGGGGCAATTGCTTTTTGTGACAACCCGGCGCGGTACGACCGGAGATATGGTGCAGAGATACCTCTTCAGATATTACTCCATGCATGTAGCAGGCAATGCAGGGGAGAGCGCCAAGAGCATTGGCGATGCTCCGTTCCTCCGCTGTCGATGTTCGCCCCTTCAAGCCACGAGATTTTATCTTTACCGCACTTTTCCGCGTTTTGCTGGCTGGTGGGCGCTCTTTCTGTTTAGCGATACGGCGGTCGATAGAATCCCGCATTTTCTGATATTGCGATTCTCGCCAGGCGGGGTCAGCCAACTTTTCCCGTTGCCGAGCGATCGCTCGTTCTCTGGCTGCCTTCTGCCACTCGCGGCGCTGTTCAAGTTTTTGTTCGATTGTTTTCATATGGCAAAAAAAAAGGCGGCCTAATGGCCGCCAATGATGTCAAGGAGTTAAGTAATGGCAACGTCTTCGTAGTTGACAAAAACTGCGGCTTAATTATAGCAATCAATTAGAGCAATGGTAGATATTTTGTTAATCGCGAATCACATTTTTTCACTTCAGTACCTGTGTGCTATACTACTTCTTGATTGATTGGATGCGGAATACAAAACCGCTCTTTTGTGCAGCCTGGCTCCTTGCCAGGCTTTTTTTATTTCATCATGGAAGCTGTTAGGGGGAACCGCAGAATTCGGAAAAAATCGTACGCTAAGCTAACGGTGTTCTCGTGACAGCTCTTTGACTAGGCTTTCTAAGGCCATTCTGATAGCCCTGACTTCCTGAAAAGCCATGGCTAAAATTTGTGCGGCTAAAAGGGATAACCGATGGTAAAGTAAGTTATCCCTGTCGAGATACTGAAAAGCGTTATCCTCGTTTTTCCCAAAACTGTTTTGCCAGTTCGCTCAGAGCGCTAGTTAACTGAGCGACAGATTTCGCACTTTGCAAATTATTCTGCCCGGTCTGTACATTGGTATCAGCAGCATCGCGTATATTGATAATACTGCGGTTTATGTCTTCACTTACTGCTCCCTGCTGCTCGACCGCAGTCGCTATTTGCGCGTTCATGTCGGTAATTTCGTTAACGCGTTGGCCAATTCCATCAAGAGCTGTAGCTGCTTCCTCTGCGTGAGCTACACTCGTGTGCGCTTGCCGACTACTTTGCTCCATGACTGTAACAGCGGATTGCGCTCGCTCTTGTAGAGCGCTGATCATGCTTTGAATATCCGAAGTAGTTATATACTATGAAAAGCGTGGTAATGCTGAAAACTATATCAAAGAAGCCAAATACGACATGGCGGTGGGTCATCTCTTGCTAAAGTCATTTTGGGCGAATGAAGCCGTGTTTCAAATGATGATGCTTTCATATAACCTATTTTTGTTGTTCAAGTTTGATTCCTTGGACTCTTCAGAATACAGACAGCAAATAAAGACCTTTCGTTTGAAGTATGTATTTCTTGCAGCAAAAATAATCAAAACCGCAAGATATGTAATCATGAAGTTGTCGGAAAACTATCCGTACAAGGGAGTGTATGAAAAATGTCTGGTATAATAAGAATATCATCAATAAAATTGAGTGTTGCTCTGTGGATAACTTGCAGAGTTTATTAAGTATCATTGCAGCAAAGATGAAATCAATGATTTATCAAAAATGATTGAAAGGTGGTTGTAAATAATGTTACAATGTGTGAGAAGCAGTCTAAATTCTTCGTGAAATAGTGATTTTTGAAGCTAATAAAAAACACACGTGGAATTTAGGGAATACTGATGTAACACGGATTGACCGTATTGGGAGTTTGAGATGGTGACAAAGAGAGTGCAACGGATGATGTTCGCGGCGGCGGCGTGCATTCCGCTGCTGCTGGGCAGCGCGCCGCTTTATGCGCAGACGAGTGCGGTGCAGCAAAAGCTGGCGGCGCTGGAGAAAAGCAGCGGAGGGCGGCTGGGCGTCGCGCTCATCGATACCGCAGATAATACGCAGGTGCTTTATCGCGGTGATGAACGCTTTCCAATGTGCAGTACCAGTAAAGTTATGGCGGCCGCGGCGGTGCTTAAGCAGAGTGAAACGCAAAAGCAGCTGCTTAATCAGCCTGTCGAGATCAAGCCTGCCGATCTGGTTAACTACAATCCGATTGCCGAAAAACACGTCAACGGCACAATGACGCTGGCAGAACTGAGCGCGGCCGCGTTGCAGTACAGCGACAATACCGCCATGAACAAATTGATTGCCCAGCTCGGTGGCCCGGGAGGCGTGACGGCTTTTGCCCGCGCGATCGGCGATGAGACGTTTCGTCTGGATCGCACTGAACCTACGCTGAATACCGCCATTCCCGGCGACCCGAGAGACACCACCACGCCGCGGGCGATGGCGCAGACGTTGCGTCAGCTTACGCTGGGTCATGCGCTGGGCGAAACCCAGCGGGCGCAGTTGGTGACGTGGCTCAAAGGCAATACGACCGGCGCAGCCAGCATTCGGGCCGGCTTACCGACGTCGTGGACTGTGGGTGATAAGACCGGCAGCGGCGACTACGGCACCACCAATGATATTGCGGTGATCTGGCCGCAGGGTCGTGCGCCGCTGGTTCTGGTGACCTATTTTACCCAGCCGCAACAGAACGCAGAGAGACGCCACGATGTGCTGGCTTCAGCGGCGAGAATCATCGCCGAAGGGCTGTAACTGGTTTTGTTGAATAAATCGAACTTTTGCTGAGTTGAAGGATCAGATCACGTATCTTCCCGACAACGCAGACCGTTCCGTGGCAAAGCAAAAGTTCAAAATCACCAACT
>NZ_JBJQLL010000038.1:0-30393 GCF_046486405.1 Escherichia sp. WS338
AGATGAAGGCGGCCGTCATACTCCGTTCTTCAAAGGCTACCGTCCGCAGTTCTACTTCCGTACTACTGACGTGACTGGTACCATCGAACTGCCGGAAGGCGTAGAGATGGTAATGCCGGGCGACAACATCAAAATGGTTGTTACCCTGATCCACCCGATCGCGATGGACGACGGTCTGCGTTTCGCAATCCGTGAAGGCGGCCGTACCGTTGGCGCGGGCGTTGTAGCAAAAGTTCTGAGCTAATTGCCGATAACATTTGACGCAATGCGCACTAAAAGGGCATCATTTGATGCCCTTTTTGCACGCTTTCGTACCAGAACCTGGCTCATCAGTGATTTTCTTTGTCATAATCATTGCTGAGACAGGCTCTGTTGAGGGCGTATAATCCGAAAAGCTAATACGCGTTTCGATTTGGTTTGCCTCGCGATCGCGGGGTGAAAATGTTTGTAGAATACTTCTGACAGGTTGGTTTATGAGTGCGAATACCGAAGCTCAAGGAAGCGGGCGCGGCCTGGAAGCGATGAAGTGGGTCGTTGTGGTGGCATTGCTCCTGGTGGCGATTGTCGGCAACTATCTTTATCGCGACATTATGCTGCCGCTGCGTGCGCTGGCCGTAGTAATTCTGATTGCTGCAGCGGGTGGTGTCGCGCTGTTAACGACAAAAGGTAAAGCTACCGTTGCTTTTGCCCGTGAAGCGCGTACCGAAGTCCGTAAGGTCATTTGGCCGACTCGCCAGGAAACATTGCACACCACGCTGATTGTGGCTGCGGTTACCGCAGTAATGTCACTGATCCTGTGGGGACTGGATGGTATTCTGGTTCGCCTGGTATCCTTTATCACTGGCCTGAGGTTCTGAGATGTCTGAAGCTCCTAAAAAGCGCTGGTACGTCGTTCAGGCGTTTTCCGGTTTTGAAGGCCGCGTAGCAACGTCGCTGCGTGAGCATATCAAATTACACAACATGGAAGATTTGTTTGGTGAAGTCATGGTACCAACCGAAGAAGTGGTTGAAATCCGTGGCGGTCAGCGTCGCAAAAGCGAACGTAAATTCTTCCCTGGCTACGTCCTCGTTCAGATGGTGATGAACGACGCGAGCTGGCACCTGGTGCGCAGCGTACCGCGTGTGATGGGCTTCATCGGCGGTACTTCCGATCGTCCTGCACCAATCAGCGATAAAGAAGTCGATGCGATTATGAACCGCCTGCAGCAGGTTGGTGATAAGCCGCGTCCGAAAACGCTGTTTGAACCGGGTGAAATGGTCCGTGTTAATGATGGTCCGTTCGCTGACTTCAACGGTGTTGTTGAAGAAGTGGATTACGAGAAATCTCGTCTGAAAGTGTCTGTTTCTATCTTCGGTCGTGCGACCCCGGTAGAGCTGGACTTCAGCCAGGTTGAAAAAGCTTAACCCAGCGATCAAAAAAGCGGCGATTTAATCGTTGCACAAGGCGCGAGATTGGAATACAATTTCGCGCCTTTTGTTTTTATGGGCCTTGCCCGTAAAACGATTTTTTATATCACGGGGAGCCTCTCAGAGGCGTTATTACCCAACTTGAGGAATTTATAATGGCTAAGAAAGTACAAGCCTATGTCAAGCTGCAGGTTGCAGCTGGTATGGCTAACCCGAGTCCGCCAGTAGGTCCGGCTCTGGGTCAGCAGGGCGTAAACATCATGGAATTCTGCAAAGCGTTCAACGCAAAAACTGATTCCATCGAAAAAGGTCTGCCGATTCCGGTAGTAATCACCGTTTACGCTGACCGTTCTTTCACTTTCGTTACCAAGACTCCGCCAGCAGCAGTTCTGCTGAAAAAAGCGGCTGGTATCAAGTCTGGTTCCGGTAAGCCGAACAAAGACAAAGTGGGTAAAATTTCCCGCGCTCAGCTGCAGGAAATCGCGCAGACCAAAGCTGCCGACATGACTGGTGCCGACATTGAAGCGATGACTCGCTCCATCGAAGGTACTGCACGTTCCATGGGCCTGGTAGTGGAGGACTAAGAAATGGCTAAACTGACCAAGCGCATGCGTGTTATCCGCGAGAAAGTTGATGCAACCAAACAGTACGACATCAACGAAGCTATCGCTCTGCTGAAAGAACTGGCGACTGCTAAATTCGTAGAAAGCGTGGACGTAGCTGTTAACCTCGGCATCGACGCTCGTAAATCTGACCAGAACGTACGTGGTGCAACTGTACTGCCGCACGGTACTGGCCGTTCCGTTCGCGTAGCCGTATTTACCCAGGGTGCAAACGCTGAAGCTGCTAAAGCTGCAGGTGCTGAACTGGTAGGTATGGAAGATCTGGCTGACCAGATCAAGAAAGGCGAAATGAACTTTGACGTTGTTATTGCTTCTCCGGATGCAATGCGCGTTGTTGGCCAGCTGGGCCAGGTTCTGGGTCCGCGCGGCCTGATGCCAAACCCGAAAGTGGGTACTGTAACGCCGAACGTTGCTGAAGCGGTTAAAAACGCTAAAGCTGGCCAGGTTCGTTACCGTAACGACAAAAACGGCATCATCCACACCACCATCGGTAAAGTGGACTTTGACGCTGACAAACTGAAAGAAAACCTGGAAGCTCTGCTGGTTGCGCTGAAAAAAGCAAAACCGACTCAGGCGAAAGGCGTGTACATCAAGAAAGTTAGCATCTCCACCACCATGGGTGCAGGTGTTGCAGTTGACCAGGCTGGCCTGAGCGCTTCTGTAAACTAATGCCTTTACGTGGGCGGTGATTTTGTCTACAATCTTACCCCCACGTATAATGCTTAATGCAGACGTATATCCGAGATATTCGGGTTGTGGCAAGGCGGTAACTGAGCGAGTCGCCAGGAGCATAGTTAACTATGTGACTGGTGCGAACGAAGGAAGCCAACGCCGCCACAAGCTGAATAGCGACGGATAGAAAAGATTTGTTCGTTGGAGCCTGGCCTATCCAGGCCTCCGTCGAAGACCGCAGGAGTTTCGCAAGAAACTTAATCCCCTGCGTAGACGGTGACAGAACGCTAAGATTATTCTTTTATATTCTGGCTTGTTTCTGCTCACCGTAATTAAGACGCTCTCTCCGTTTGGAGGAGTGAAGTGAGTTCCAGAGATTTTCTCTGGCAAACATCCAGGAGCAAAGCTAATGGCTTTAAATCTTCAAGACAAACAAGCGATTGTTGCTGAAGTCAGCGAAGTAGCCAAAGGCGCGCTGTCTGCAGTAGTTGCGGATTCCCGTGGCGTAACTGTAGATAAAATGACTGAACTGCGTAAAGCAGGTCGCGAAGCTGGCGTATACATGCGTGTTGTTCGTAACACCCTGCTGCGCCGTGCTGTTGAAGGTACTCCGTTCGAGTGCCTGAAAGACGCGTTTGTTGGTCCGACCCTGATTGCATACTCTATGGAACACCCGGGCGCTGCTGCTCGTCTGTTCAAAGAGTTCGCGAAAGCGAATGCAAAATTTGAGGTCAAAGCCGCTGCCTTTGAAGGTGAGCTGATCCCGGCGTCTCAGATCGACCGCCTGGCAACTCTGCCGACCTACGAAGAAGCAATTGCACGCCTGATGGCAACCATGAAAGAAGCTTCGGCTGGCAAACTGGTTCGTACTCTGGCTGCTGTACGCGATGCGAAAGAAGCTGCTTAATCGCAGTTATCTTTTTAACGCATTCGCTTACGTATAAACTTATTCTGATATTCAGGAACAATTTAAATGTCTATCACTAAAGATCAAATCATTGAAGCAGTTGCAGCTATGTCTGTAATGGACGTTGTAGAACTGATCTCTGCAATGGAAGAAAAATTCGGTGTTTCCGCTGCTGCTGCTGTAGCTGTAGCTGCTGGCCCGGTTGAAGCTGCTGAAGAAAAAACTGAATTCGACGTAATTCTGAAAGCTGCTGGCGCTAACAAAGTTGCTGTTATCAAAGCAGTACGTGGCGCAACTGGCCTGGGTCTGAAAGAAGCTAAAGACCTGGTAGAATCTGCACCGGCTGCTCTGAAAGAAGGCGTGAGCAAAGACGACGCAGAAGCACTGAAAAAAGCTCTGGAAGAAGCTGGCGCTGAAGTTGAAGTTAAATAAGCCAACCCTTCCGGTTGCAGCCTGAGAAATCAGGCTGATGGCTGGTGACTTTTTAGTCACCAGCCTTTTTGCGCTGTAAGGCGCCAGTAGCGTTTCACACTGTTTGACTACTGCTGTGCCTTTCAATGCTTGTTTCTATCGACGACTTAATATACTGCGACAGGACGTCCGTTCTGTGTAAATCGCAATGAAATGGTTTAAGCGTGATAGCAACAGGCATTGCGGAAAGTGTTCCATTTTCCGGTCAACAAAATAGTGTTGCACAAACTGTCCGCTCAATGGACAGATGGGTCGACTTGTCAGCGAGCTGAGGAACCCTATGGTTTACTCCTATACCGAGAAAAAACGTATTCGTAAGGATTTTGGTAAACGTCCACAAGTTCTGGATGTACCTTATCTCCTTTCTATCCAGCTTGACTCGTTTCAGAAATTTATCGAGCAAGATCCTGAAGGGCAGTATGGTCTGGAAGCTGCTTTCCGTTCCGTATTCCCGATTCAGAGCTACAGCGGTAATTCCGAGCTGCAATACGTCAGCTACCGCCTTGGCGAACCGGTGTTTGACGTCCAGGAATGTCAAATCCGTGGCGTGACCTATTCCGCACCGCTGCGCGTTAAACTGCGTCTGGTGATCTATGAGCGCGAAGCGCCGGAAGGCACCGTAAAAGACATTAAAGAACAAGAAGTCTACATGGGCGAAATTCCGCTCATGACAGACAACGGTACCTTTGTTATCAACGGTACTGAGCGTGTTATCGTTTCCCAGCTGCACCGTAGTCCGGGCGTCTTCTTTGACTCCGACAAAGGTAAAACCCACTCTTCGGGTAAAGTGCTGTATAACGCGCGCATCATCCCTTACCGTGGTTCCTGGCTGGACTTCGAATTCGATCCGAAGGACAACCTGTTCGTACGTATCGACCGTCGCCGTAAACTGCCTGCGACCATCATTCTGCGCGCCCTGAACTACACCACAGAGCAGATCCTTGACCTGTTCTTTGAAAAAGTTATCTTTGAAATCCGTGATAACAAGCTGCAGATGGAACTGGTGCCGGAACGCCTGCGTGGTGAAACCGCATCTTTTGACATCGAAGCTAACGGTAAAGTGTACGTAGAAAAAGGCCGCCGTATCACTGCGCGCCACATTCGCCAGCTGGAAAAAGACGACGTCAAACTGATCGAAGTCCCGGTTGAGTACATCGCAGGTAAAGTGGTTGCTAAAGACTATATTGATGAGTCTACCGGCGAGCTGATCTGCGCAGCGAACATGGAGCTGAGCCTGGATCTGCTGGCTAAGCTGAGCCAGTCTGGTCACAAGCGTATCGAAACGCTGTTCACAAACGACCTGGATCACGGCCCGTATATCTCTGAAACCTTACGTGTCGACCCAACTAACGACCGTCTGAGCGCACTGGTAGAAATCTACCGCATGATGCGCCCTGGCGAGCCGCCGACTCGTGAAGCAGCTGAAAGCCTGTTCGAGAATCTGTTCTTCTCCGAAGACCGTTATGACCTGTCTGCGGTTGGTCGTATGAAGTTCAACCGTTCTCTGCTGCGCGAAGAAATCGAAGGTTCCGGTATCCTGAGCAAAGACGACATCATTGATGTTATGAAAAAGCTCATCGATATCCGTAACGGTAAAGGCGAAGTCGATGATATAGACCACCTCGGCAACCGTCGTATCCGTTCCGTTGGCGAAATGGCGGAAAACCAGTTCCGCGTTGGCCTGGTACGTGTAGAGCGTGCGGTGAAAGAGCGTCTGTCTCTGGGCGATCTGGATACCCTGATGCCTCAGGATATGATCAACGCCAAGCCGATTTCTGCAGCAGTGAAAGAGTTCTTCGGTTCCAGCCAGCTGTCTCAGTTTATGGACCAGAACAACCCGCTGTCTGAGATTACGCACAAACGTCGTATCTCCGCACTCGGCCCAGGTGGTCTGACCCGTGAACGTGCAGGCTTCGAAGTTCGAGACGTACACCCGACTCACTACGGTCGCGTATGTCCAATCGAAACCCCTGAAGGTCCGAACATCGGTCTGATCAACTCTCTGTCCGTGTACGCACAGACTAACGAATACGGCTTCCTTGAGACTCCGTATCGTAAAGTGACCGACGGTGTTGTAACTGACGAAATTCACTACCTGTCTGCTATCGAAGAAGGCAACTACGTTATCGCCCAGGCGAACTCCAACCTGGATGAAGAAGGCCACTTCGTAGAAGACCTGGTAACTTGCCGTAGCAAAGGCGAATCCAGCTTGTTCAGCCGTGACCAGGTTGACTACATGGACGTATCCACCCAGCAGGTGGTATCCGTCGGTGCGTCCCTGATCCCGTTCCTGGAACACGATGACGCCAACCGTGCATTGATGGGTGCGAACATGCAACGTCAGGCCGTTCCGACTCTGCGTGCTGATAAGCCGCTGGTTGGTACTGGTATGGAACGTGCTGTTGCCGTTGACTCCGGTGTAACGGCGGTTGCTAAACGTGGTGGTGTCGTTCAGTACGTGGATGCTTCCCGTATCGTTATCAAAGTTAACGAAGACGAGATGTATCCGGGTGAAGCAGGTATCGACATCTACAACCTGACCAAATACACCCGTTCTAACCAGAACACCTGTATCAACCAGATGCCGTGTGTGTCTCTGGGTGAACCGGTTGAACGTGGCGACGTGCTGGCAGACGGTCCGTCCACCGACCTCGGTGAACTGGCGCTTGGTCAGAACATGCGCGTAGCGTTCATGCCGTGGAATGGTTACAACTTCGAAGACTCCATCCTCGTATCCGAGCGTGTTGTTCAGGAAGACCGTTTCACCACCATCCACATTCAGGAACTGGCGTGTGTGTCCCGTGACACCAAGCTGGGGCCAGAAGAGATCACCGCTGACATCCCGAACGTGGGTGAAGCTGCGCTCTCCAAACTGGATGAATCCGGTATCGTTTACATTGGTGCGGAAGTGACCGGTGGCGACATTCTGGTTGGTAAGGTTACGCCGAAAGGTGAAACTCAGCTGACCCCAGAAGAAAAATTGCTGCGTGCGATCTTCGGTGAGAAAGCGTCTGACGTTAAAGACTCTTCTCTGCGCGTACCAAACGGTGTATCCGGTACGGTTATCGACGTTCAGGTCTTTACTCGCGATGGCGTAGAAAAAGACAAACGTGCGCTGGAAATCGAAGAAATGCAGCTCAAACAGGCGAAGAAAGACCTGTCTGAAGAACTGCAGATCCTCGAAGCGGGTCTGTTCAGCCGTATCCGTGCTGTGCTGGTAGCCGGTGGCGTTGAAGCTGAGAAGCTCGACAAACTGCCGCGCGATCGCTGGCTGGAGCTGGGCCTGACCGACGAAGAGAAACAAAATCAGCTGGAACAGCTGGCTGAGCAGTATGACGAACTGAAACACGAGTTCGAGAAGAAACTCGAAGCGAAACGCCGCAAAATCACCCAGGGCGACGATCTGGCACCGGGCGTGCTGAAGATTGTTAAGGTATATCTGGCGGTTAAACGCCGTATCCAGCCTGGTGACAAGATGGCAGGTCGTCATGGTAACAAGGGTGTAATTTCTAAGATCAACCCGATCGAAGATATGCCTTACGATGAAAACGGTACGCCGGTAGACATCGTACTGAACCCGCTGGGCGTACCGTCTCGTATGAACATCGGTCAGATCCTCGAAACCCACCTGGGTATGGCTGCGAAAGGTATCGGCGACAAGATCAACGCCATGCTGAAACAGCAGCAAGAAGTCGCGAAACTGCGCGAATTCATCCAGCGTGCGTACGATCTGGGCGCTGACGTTCGTCAGAAAGTTGACCTGAGTACCTTCAGCGATGAAGAAGTTATGCGTCTGGCTGAAAACCTGCGCAAAGGTATGCCAATCGCAACGCCGGTGTTCGACGGTGCGAAAGAAGCAGAAATTAAAGAGCTGCTGAAACTTGGCGACCTGCCGACTTCTGGTCAGATCCGCCTGTACGACGGCCGCACTGGTGAACAGTTCGAGCGTCCGGTAACCGTTGGTTACATGTACATGCTGAAACTGAACCACCTGGTCGACGACAAGATGCACGCGCGTTCCACCGGTTCTTACAGCCTGGTTACTCAGCAGCCGCTGGGTGGTAAGGCACAGTTCGGTGGTCAGCGTTTCGGGGAGATGGAAGTGTGGGCGCTGGAAGCATACGGCGCAGCATACACCCTGCAGGAAATGCTCACCGTTAAGTCTGATGACGTGAACGGTCGTACTAAGATGTATAAAAACATCGTGGACGGCAACCATCAGATGGAGCCGGGCATGCCAGAATCCTTCAACGTATTGTTGAAAGAGATTCGTTCGCTGGGTATCAACATCGAACTGGAAGACGAGTAATTCTCGCTCAAACAGGTCACTGCTGTCGGGGTAAAACCCGGCAGCGGATTGTGCTAACTCCGACGGGAGCAAATCCGTGAAAGATTTATTAAAGTTTCTGAAAGCGCAGACTAAAACCGAAGAGTTTGATGCGATCAAAATTGCTCTGGCTTCGCCAGACATGATCCGTTCATGGTCTTTCGGTGAAGTTAAAAAGCCGGAAACCATCAACTACCGTACGTTCAAACCAGAACGTGACGGCCTTTTCTGCGCCCGTATCTTTGGGCCGGTAAAAGATTACGAGTGCCTGTGCGGTAAGTACAAGCGCCTGAAACACCGTGGTGTCATCTGTGAGAAGTGCGGCGTTGAAGTGACCCAGACTAAAGTACGCCGTGAGCGTATGGGCCACATCGAACTGGCTTCCCCGACTGCGCACATCTGGTTCCTGAAATCGCTGCCGTCCCGTATCGGCCTGCTGCTCGATATGCCGCTGCGCGATATCGAACGCGTACTGTACTTCGAATCCTATGTGGTTATTGAAGGCGGTATGACCAACCTGGAACGCCAGCAGATCCTGACTGAAGAGCAGTATCTGGACGCGCTGGAAGAGTTCGGTGACGAATTCGACGCGAAAATGGGTGCGGAAGCAATCCAGGCCCTGCTGAAGAGCATGGATCTGGAGCAAGAGTGCGAACAGCTGCGTGAAGAGCTGAACGAAACCAACTCCGAAACCAAGCGTAAAAAGCTGACCAAGCGTATCAAACTGCTGGAAGCGTTCGTTCAGTCTGGTAACAAACCAGAGTGGATGATCCTGACCGTTCTGCCGGTACTGCCGCCAGATCTGCGTCCGCTGGTTCCGCTGGATGGTGGTCGTTTCGCGACTTCTGACCTGAACGATCTGTATCGTCGCGTCATTAACCGTAACAACCGTCTGAAACGTCTGCTGGATCTGGCTGCGCCGGACATCATCGTACGTAACGAAAAACGTATGCTGCAGGAAGCGGTAGACGCCCTGCTGGATAACGGTCGTCGCGGTCGTGCGATCACCGGTTCTAACAAGCGTCCTCTGAAATCTTTGGCCGACATGATCAAAGGTAAACAGGGTCGTTTCCGTCAGAACCTGCTCGGTAAGCGTGTTGACTACTCCGGTCGTTCTGTAATCACCGTAGGTCCATACCTGCGTCTGCATCAGTGCGGTCTGCCGAAGAAAATGGCGCTGGAGCTGTTCAAACCGTTCATCTACGGCAAGCTGGAACTGCGTGGTCTTGCTACCACCATTAAAGCTGCGAAGAAAATGGTTGAGCGCGAAGAAGCTGTCGTTTGGGATATCCTGGACGAAGTTATCCGCGAACACCCGGTACTGCTGAACCGTGCACCGACTCTGCACCGTCTGGGTATCCAGGCATTTGAACCGGTACTGATCGAAGGTAAAGCTATCCAGCTGCACCCGCTGGTTTGTGCGGCATATAACGCCGACTTCGATGGTGACCAGATGGCAGTTCACGTACCGCTGACGCTGGAAGCCCAGCTGGAAGCGCGTGCGCTGATGATGTCTACCAACAACATCCTGTCCCCGGCGAACGGCGAACCAATCATCGTTCCGTCTCAGGACGTTGTACTGGGTCTGTACTACATGACCCGTGACTGTGTTAACGCCAAAGGCGAAGGCATGGTGCTGACTGGCCCGAAAGAAGCAGAACGTCTGTATCGCTCTGGTCTGGCCTCTCTGCATGCGCGCGTTAAAGTGCGTATCACCGAGTATGAAAAAGATGCTAACGGTGAATTAGTAGCGAAAACCAGCCTGAAAGACACGACTGTTGGCCGTGCCATTCTGTGGATGATTGTACCGAAAGGTCTGCCTTACTCCATCGTCAACCAGGCGCTGGGTAAAAAAGCAATCTCCAAAATGCTGAACACCTGCTACCGCATTCTCGGTCTGAAACCGACCGTTATTTTTGCGGACCAGATCATGTACACCGGCTTTGCATATGCAGCGCGTTCTGGTGCATCTGTTGGTATCGATGACATGGTCATCCCGGAGAAGAAACACGAAATCATCTCCGAGGCAGAAGCAGAAGTTGCTGAAATTCAGGAGCAGTTCCAGTCTGGTCTGGTAACTGCGGGCGAACGCTACAACAAAGTTATCGATATCTGGGCTGCGGCGAACGATCGTGTATCCAAAGCGATGATGGATAACCTGCAAACTGAAACCGTTATTAACCGTGACGGTCAGGAAGAGAAGCAGGTTTCCTTCAACAGCATCTACATGATGGCCGACTCCGGTGCGCGTGGTTCTGCGGCACAGATTCGTCAGCTTGCTGGTATGCGTGGTCTGATGGCGAAGCCGGATGGCTCCATCATCGAAACGCCAATCACCGCGAACTTCCGTGAAGGTCTGAACGTACTCCAGTACTTCATCTCCACCCACGGTGCTCGTAAAGGTCTGGCGGATACCGCACTGAAAACGGCGAACTCCGGTTACCTGACTCGTCGTCTGGTTGACGTGGCGCAGGACCTAGTGGTTACCGAAGACGATTGTGGTACTCATGAAGGTATCATGATGACTCCGGTTATCGAAGGTGGTGACGTTAAAGAGCCGCTGCGCGATCGCGTACTGGGTCGTGTAACTGCTGAAGACGTTCTGAAGCCGGGTACTGCTGATATCCTCGTTCCGCGCAACACGCTGCTGCACGAACAGTGGTGTGACCTGCTGGAAGAGAACTCTGTCGACGCGGTTAAAGTACGTTCTGTTGTATCTTGTGACACCGACTTTGGTGTATGTGCGCACTGCTACGGTCGTGACCTGGCGCGTGGCCACATCATCAACAAAGGTGAAGCAATCGGTGTTATCGCGGCACAGTCCATCGGTGAACCGGGTACACAGCTGACCATGCGTACGTTCCACATCGGTGGTGCGGCATCTCGTGCGGCTGCTGAATCCAGCATCCAGGTGAAAAACAAAGGTAGCATCAAGCTCAGCAACGTGAAGTCGGTTGTGAACTCCAGCGGTAAACTGGTTATCACTTCCCGTAACACCGAACTGAAACTGATCGACGAATTCGGTCGTACCAAAGAAAGCTACAAAGTACCTTACGGTGCGGTACTGGCAAAAGGCGATGGCGAACAGGTTGCTGGCGGCGAAACCGTTGCAAACTGGGACCCGCACACCATGCCGGTTATCACCGAAGTAAGCGGTTTTGTACGCTTTACTGACATGATCGACGGTCAGACCATTACGCGTCAGACCGACGAATTGACCGGTCTGTCTTCGCTGGTGGTTCTGGATTCCGCAGAACGTACCGCAGGTGGTAAAGATCTGCGTCCGGCACTGAAAATCGTTGATGCTCAGGGTAACGATGTACTGATCCCGGGTACCGATATGCCTGCGCAGTACTTCCTGCCGGGTAAAGCGATTGTTCAGCTGGAAGATGGCGTACAGATCAGCTCTGGTGACACCCTGGCGCGTATTCCGCAGGAATCCGGCGGTACCAAGGACATCACCGGTGGTCTGCCGCGCGTTGCGGATCTGTTCGAAGCACGTCGTCCGAAAGAGCCGGCAATCCTGGCTGAAATCAGCGGTATCGTTTCCTTCGGTAAAGAAACCAAAGGTAAACGTCGTCTGGTTATCACCCCGGTAGACGGTAGCGATCCGTACGAAGAGATGATTCCAAAATGGCGTCAGCTCAACGTGTTCGAAGGTGAACGTGTAGAACGTGGTGACGTAATTTCCGACGGTCCGGAAGCGCCGCACGACATTCTGCGTCTGCGTGGTGTTCATGCTGTTACTCGTTACATCGTTAACGAAGTACAGGACGTATACCGTCTGCAGGGCGTTAAGATTAACGATAAACACATCGAAGTTATCGTTCGTCAGATGCTGCGTAAAGCTACCATCGTTAACGCGGGCAGCTCCGACTTCCTGGAAGGTGAACAGGTTGAATACTCTCGCGTCAAGATCGCAAACCGCGAACTGGAAGCGAACGGCAAAGTGGGTGCAACTTACTCCCGCGATCTGCTGGGTATCACCAAAGCGTCTCTGGCAACCGAGTCCTTCATCTCCGCGGCATCGTTCCAGGAGACCACTCGCGTGCTGACCGAAGCAGCCGTTGCGGGCAAACGCGACGAACTGCGCGGCCTGAAAGAGAACGTTATCGTGGGTCGTCTGATCCCGGCAGGTACCGGTTACGCGTACCACCAGGATCGTATGCGTCGCCGTGCTGCGGGTGAAGCTCCGGCTGCACCGCAGGTGACTGCAGAAGACGCATCTGCCAGCCTGGCAGAACTGCTGAACGCAGGTCTGGGCGGTTCTGATAACGAGTAATCGTTAATCCGCAAATAACGTAAAAACCCGCTTCGGCGGGTTTTTTTATGGGTGTTATTCAGAGGGCAATTCTTCACGGAATTTTTAAGAAAGGCAGGGCGAAACGAGGAAGAAGCTTTTCGCCCTGGACAACATTCCTGCTGACGGGACTACCATAAAAAAACACAACGCTTTCAACAACCTTGCGTTTTTCATCTTCCGTAGCGGCTCGGAATAAATTTACGTTCTTACATTCTGTCTCATGGCCTTTGCGAGGCGCGTCCCAGATAGCTGTCCCAGTCTTTCCATACCGGCTGCAAACCCTGAGCAGTTAACGCGGCAGCAACCGCTTCCGGTCTGCGATCGTCGTGCGGTGAGAACTGTTCCAGCTCGGGGTGATTGTCGGCATAGCCACCTGGCTGCGTTTTCGAAAAAGCGCTGACGTTATTAATTGCCAGCGGAATAACGCGATCGCGAAACCACGGTGATTCCCGCGTGGAGAGTGACAGTTCAATCTCCGGTGCAAGCAGCCGGAAGGCGCAGATGGTTTGCACTAACTGGCGTTCATCCATAATCGACGCAGGCTCAATGCCGCCAGTACATGGACGCAGGCGTGGGAAGGAGATAGAGTAGCGGCTTTGCCAGTAATGCTGTTGCAGCCATAGCAAATGTTCTGCAACCATATAGCAGTCAACGCGCCAGCTGTCGGAAAGGCCAATTAGCGCGCCGAGGCCTATCTTATCAATCCCCGCACGGCCCAGCCGATCCGGCGTTTCCAGCCGCCAGAAGAAGTCCTGTTTTTTGCCTTTCAGATGATGGCGGGCATAAGTCGCCTCGTGATATGTCTCCTGATAAACCATCACGCCATCCAGACCAAGTTGCTTTAACTCGGCGTATTCCGTCTCCGCCAGCGGCTGTACTTCCATCTGTAGTGAAGAGAACTGTTCACGCAGGGCAGGGAGATGACGACGAAAGTAATCCATCCCCACTTTCGCCTGATGTTCACCAGTGACTAAAAGCAGATGTTCAAAGCCCATCTCCCGTATAGCGGCGCTTTCCCTGGCAATATCCGCTTCATCCAGCGTTTTGCGCTTGATGCGGTTGCTCATAGAGAATCCGCAGTACGTGCAGTCGTTAGCGCAAAGATTGGAAAGATAAAGCGGGACGTAGAAGCTGACGACGTTGCCAAATCGCTGACGGGTCAGACGCTGCGCCCGTTGGGCCAGTGGTTCCAGATAGCCACTGGCGGCTGGCGATAACAGCGCCATCATATCGTCGCGGGTGAGTTGCGAGACATTTAGCGCCCGCTCTACGTCAGCAGCCGTTTTGCCGTTGATACGCAGGCGGATGTTGTCCCAGTCCAGTTGTCGCCAGCGATCGCTGAAGGTTTTCATGCCGATGCCTCCAGAAATCCGGTCAGCGGGCTGGTGGCATGAGCAAAATGACTGCGGCTGCCCGGTCCGGACTGCCGTGCCAGCAGGCCTGCTTCTACTGCCAGACGAAATGCCTTCGCCATGTTGACGGGATCGTCCGCGACGGCAATCGCCGTATTCACTAACACCGCGTCGGCCCCCATTTCCAGCGCCTGCGCGGCATGGCTGGGAACGCCGATGCCAGCATCGACAACCACCGGAACCGTGGCCTGCTGGATAATAATCTCCAGCATGGCGCGGGTTTCCAGTCCCTGATTCGAGCCAATCGGCGCGCCGAGCGGCATCACCGCTGCACAGCCGACTTCTTCCAGACGTTTACACAATACCGGATCGGCCCCGCAGTAAGGCAGCACGACAAATCCCTGTTGTACCAGCGTTTCGGCGGCTTTCAGGGTTTCGATGGGATCGGGCAACAGCCAGCGGGCGTCAGGGTGAATCTCTAATTTTAGCCAGTTTGTGCCTAATGCTTCACGTGCCAGATGGGCGGCGAAAATGGCTTCTTCCGCTGTTTTCGCCCCGGAAGTATTCGGCAGCAGGGTCACACCCGCCGCGATAAGCGGTTCGAGGATAGCGTCGTTGTGCTGGCGCAAGTCGACACGTTTCATCGCCAGCGTCACCAGCTGGCTGCCGGAAGCGCGGATCGCCTCCACCATCAGTTGTGAAGAAGCGAATTTCCCGGTGCCGGTAAACAGATGTGAATCAAACGTTTTGTCCGCAATACGTAACATCTCAACCCCCTGCAATAACCTGAAAAAGCAGGATCTGGTCGCCATCCTGCACGATATGTTGCGCCCATTGATCACGCGGGACGATTTGCTGATTAATCGCCAGAGCCGCGCCCGCTTGTCGTTGGTCGAGTTGCTCCAGTAGTTCGTGAACAGTTTGCCCGGCGGCGCACTGCATCGGTTGATCGTTAAACAGGATCTGCATTGCTTCCTCCGCATACCGGGCAACCACTGGCGCGGCGCAACGCCAGGCTGCGCCACTGGCTAGACTTACCGTCGAACAGTCGGAGTTCTCCCGCAGGCGTCTCTATACCGCTTAATAACTTAATGGCTTCCAGTGCCTGCAAAGTGCCCATAACCCCGACCACCGGGCCAACCACGCCCGCCGTGCGGCAGTTGCGTTCTGGCTCCTGGTTATCTGGCCACAGGCAGCGGTAACACCCCTGCTCCCAGGGCGGCGTCAGTACCATCAACTGACCGCCAAATCCGACCGCGCTGGCGGTGATAAGCGGTGTGTTGAGTGCCACGCAGGCGGCATTAATCTCCTGGCGAGTCGCCATATTGTCGGTACAGTCGAGCACCACATCGGCTTGTGCAACCGCATCTTTTAACGCCTCACCCGTTAACCGTTGTTGTAATGCTGTCAGTTGAATATCGGGATTCAACTGTGTCAGTCGCTGATGGCTGACCTGCGATTTCGGGCGATCGATATCTTCAGTGGTAAAGAGGATTTGTCGTTGCAGATTGCTTAAATGCACATCGTCGTCATCTGCCAGTACCAGCGTCCCGACGCCAGCGCCCGCCAGGTATAGCGCAGCAGGTGTACCCAGCCCGCCAAGACCGATAATCAGCACCTGGCTGTCGAGCAGTTTTTGCTGCCCGTCAAGAGCGATATCGTCGAGCAGGATTTGGCGGCTATAACGCATAAAGTCACGGTCATTCATCGCCAACTCCTGCAATTTCCAGCAACTGTGCCGTTGCCAAACGCCAGTCTGCGGCTTGAGTAATGGCGCTGACAACGGCGATACTGCCGACACCCGTCGCCATTACCGCTGGCGCGCGCGGCAGACTGATACCGCCAATCGCCACGGTGGGATAATCCGCCAGGCGCTCAACATGCCGTGCCAGCTGTTCCAGCCCCTGCGGTGCAGAAGGCATCTGTTTGGTTTGCGTCGGGAACACATGTCCCAGCGCGATATAAGAAGGACGTGCTGCCAGCGCGACGTCGATTTCCATATCATCATGTGTCGAAACGCCCAGCCGCAGACCAGCCGCGCGGATGGCGCTGAGATCGGTGGCTTGCAAATCTTCCTGCCCCAGATGGACGCCATATGCCTGATGCTTGATCGCCAGCCGCCAGTAATCGTTGATAAACAATCGCGCGTTATAGCGGCGGCCCAGCGCAATTGCCGCCACGACATCGGCTTCCACCTCTTCATCGCGCCGATCTTTGATGCGTAGCTGGAGAGTACGCACGCCTGCATCCAACAGACGTTCGATCCACTGTACGCTGTCCACCACCGGGTACAGTCCTAAACGAAAAGGTACAGGAGGAAAATCAGGCTGATACATCACGCTTCCTCCTTACGCAGGTAGATTTCTCCGCCTCTGGCGCGGAAGTTCTCCGACATATCCGCCATTCCCACTTCAATGGTTTGCGCGGCGGCGTAATCACGCACTTCCTGGCTGATTTTCATCGAGCAGAATTTCGGCCCACACATGGAGCAAAAATGGGCGACTTTACCGGACTCTTGCGGCAGGGTTTCATCGTGATAAGCGCGGGCGGTAAACGGGTCGAGGGCCAGATTAAACTGGTCTTCCCAGCGAAATTCGAAGCGGGCTTTCGACATGGCGTTATCGCGAATTTGCGCGCCCGGATGCCCTTTCGCCAGGTCAGCGGCGTGGGCGGCAATCTTATAGGTGATAAGCCCCTGCTTAACATCTTCTTTATTAGGCAGACCCAGATGCTCTTTTGGCGTTACGTAACAGAGCATCGCGCAGCCAAACCAGCCAATCATCGCCGCACCAATCCCCGACGTGAAGTGGTCATAACCCGGCGCGATATCGGTAGTTAGCGGCCCCAGAGTGTAAAACGGCGCTTCGTGGCAGTGCTCTAACTCCTCGGTCATATTGCGGCGGATCATCTGCATCGGCACGTGGCCTGGGCCTTCAATCATCACCTGTACGTCATATTCCCAGGCGATTTTGGTCAGTTCACCCAGCGTATGCAGCTCGGCAAATTGCGCTTCATCGTTGGCGTCCTGAACAGAACCGGGGCGCAGACCGTCGCCCAGCGACAGCGAAACGTCATAAGCGGCACAGATTTCACAAATTTCGCGGAAGTGTTGATAGAGGAAATTTTCCTGATGATGGGAGAGGCACCATTTCGCCATAATCGAACCGCCGCGAGAGACGATACCAGTCAGGCGTTTCGCGGTCATCGGCACATAGCGCAGCAGTACGCCCGCATGGATAGTGAAGTAATCCACACCTTGCTCGGCCTGTTCCAGCAGCGTGTCGCGGAACGCTTCCCAGGTAAGATCTTCGGCGATCCCGTTAACCTTCTCCAGCGCCTGGTAGATCGGCACTGTACCGATCGGCACCGGGCTGTTACGCAAAATCCACTCGCGGGTTTCGTGAATATAGCGACCGGTGGAGAGATCCATCACCGTATCCGCTCCCCAGCGCGTGGACCATACCAGCTTTTCCACTTCTTCTTCGATGGAAGAGGTGACCGCCGAGTTGCCGATATTGGCGTTAACTTTTACCAGGAAATTGCGACCAATAATCATCGGCTCCGATTCCGGATGATTAATGTTGGCCGGGATAATCGCGCGTCCGGCAGCAACTTCATCACGGACAAATTCCGCAGTGATATTTTCCGGCAGACGTGCGCCAAAGCTCATTCCCGGATGCTGGTGGCGTAAAACTTCGCTACGTATGCGCTCGCGACCCATATTCTCGCGAATGGCGATGAATTCCATTTCGGGCGTGATGATGCCCCGGCGGGCGTAGTGCAGTTGGGTGACGCGACGTCCTGCTTTGGCGCGCTTTGGGGTTAATACGCCGCTAAAACGTAGCTCGTCGAGGCCATCATCTGCCAGCCGCGCTTTAGTGTAATCGGAACTGCGAACGGTAAGTTCTTCGGTATCGCCGCGCGCATCGATCCACGGCTGACGTAGTTTTGCCAGCCCTTGCTGCACGTTAATGGCGATCTGTGGATCGCCATACGGGCCGGAGGTGTCGTAGACCGGAATCGCTTCGTTTTCTTCAAACTGCGGCTGTTCTTTGCTACCGCCAATTAGCGTCGGGCTAAGCTGGATCTCACGCATCGGCACGCGCACGCCGGGTTGTGTGCCAGTGATATAAATGCGTTTTGAGTTGGGAAAGGCGGTGCCTTCCAGGGTGTCGATAAAATGTTGGGCCTGGGCGCGTTGTTCGCGGCGGGTCAGTTTTGTTGCAGACATAGCTCATTCCAAAAAGTTAAGGACGTGGCTTGTCAGACGACGGATGAAGCAAGAGACGATCGCCGCAAAGGCGATGCGATAGCAGATTAACTCTTGTTCCCTTCGCAGGTATTAGCCTGATCAGGTTCCGCGGATCCCGAATAAACGGTCTCAGCCAGTTAAGGCACTCCGACAAGAAATTAGCCCCACAAACGGGGCGTTGAATGTAAATTACGCGTTAACAGCGCAGAACTCAAGCAGGATGTTTGACGCGGGCGGCGTCAAGCACCAGCAGAATCAGCTTATCTTCCAGCACAAAGCGCGCTTCCAGCGCCTCGCCGATGTCAGATAAAACCTGTTGAAACTCAAGGTAATTATCATGATCGATGGCGGTTTCCAGGCTGGAATCGTAGTAATCCATAATCTGTTGGGTATTGGCTTCGAGTTGCGGCCAAATCTTCGCGGCGCGCGCGAGTTGCCCGTTGCCTTCCAGCTTATGAAGAATGCGCTCATAAATACTGAAATGCCCGGCAGACAAGTAATCGACCAGGCTCTGACAAAAATCATCAAGGGCTTTTTCGTTTAGCCTCATGTACGATTCTTTGCCAGGCTTAATGCCAACCAGATTGTAGTAAGCCACGAGCAGATGCTTACGTACATGTAGCCAGCGATCAACCAGTTTGTTACTTCCTCTGACGCGCTCCGTCAGGTTATCGAGCTGGTTAAGCATGATTGACTCCGCAAGTTTGTATTCAAAAACTGCTCAGTGAGAAATGTAAAAACCATGTTAAACATGCCAGTGATGCAAAGGTAGTGCAAGAGCTATGGATCGTATAATTGAAAAATTAGATCACGGCTGGTGGGTCGTCAGCCATGAACAAAAATTATGGTTGCCGAAGGGAGAATTGCCATATGGCGAAGCGGCAAATTTCGATCTTGTGGGTCAGCGCGCACTACAAATCGGCGAATGGCAGGGGGAACCTGTTTGGTTAATACAACAGCAGCGTCGTCACGATATGGGGTCGGTACGTCAGGTCATTGATCTCGATGTTGGGCTGTTTCAACTGGCCGGACGTGGCGTGCAACTGGCGGAGTTTTACCGATCGCATAAATACTGTGGTTACTGCGGGCATGAAATGTATCCAAGCAAAACCGAATGGGCGATGCTGTGCAGCCATTGCCGTGAGCGTTACTACCCGCAAATCGCCCCCTGCATTATTGTTGCCATCCGTCGCGATGATTCGATCCTCCTTGCCCAGCATACCCGCCATCGCAACGGTGTCCATACGGTACTTGCCGGATTCGTCGAAGTGGGCGAAACCCTCGAGCAGGCGGTCGCGCGGGAAGTGATGGAAGAGAGCGGAATTAAAGTTAAAAACTTGCGTTATGTGACTTCCCAGCCGTGGCCGTTTCCTCAGTCTTTAATGACCGCGTTTATGGCGGAATATGACAGCGGCGACATCGTGATCGACCCGAAAGAATTGCTCGAGGCGAACTGGTATCGCTATGACGATTTGCCGTTACTCCCGCCGCCCGGCACCGTAGCGCGCCGTCTGATAGAAGATACGGTGGCGATGTGTCGGGCAGAGTATGAGTGATGATACACTGACCGCCTGACGCACTAAGGAACAGCCAAAATGACCGAACTTAAAAACGATCGTTATCTGCGGGCGCTGCTGCGCCAGCCCGTTGATGTCACTCCAGTATGGATGATGCGCCAGGCGGGTCGCTATCTACCGGAATATAAAGCCACGCGCGCCCAGGCGGGCGATTTTATGTCGCTGTGCAAAAACGCCGAGCTGGCGTGCGAAGTGACTTTGCAACCGCTGCGTCGCTACCCGCTGGATGCGGCGATCCTCTTTTCCGATATCCTCACCGTGCCGGACGCGATGGGGTTAGGGCTCTATTTTGAAGCCGGAGAAGGTCCGCGTTTTACCTCGCCAGTCACCTGCAAAGCCGACGTCGATAAACTGCCAATTCCGGACCCGGAAGATGAGCTGGGTTACGTGATGAACGCGGTGCGTACCATTCGTCGCGAACTGAAAGGCGAAGTGCCGCTGATTGGTTTTTCCGGCAGCCCGTGGACGCTGGCGACCTATATGGTGGAAGGCGGCAGCAGCAAAGCCTTCACCGTGATCAAAAAAATGATGTATGCCGATCCGCAGGCGCTGCACGCGCTACTCGATAAACTGGCGAAAAGCGTCACTTTGTATCTGAATGCGCAGATTAAAGCCGGTGCTCAGGCAGTGATGATTTTCGACACCTGGGGCGGCGTGCTTACCGGGCGCGATTATCAACAGTTCTCGCTTTATTACATGCATAAAATTGTTGATGGTTTACTGCGTGAAAACGACGGTCGCCGCGTACCGGTCACGCTGTTTACCAAAGGCGGCGGACAGTGGCTGGAAGCCATGGCAGAAACCGGTTGCGATGCGCTGGGCCTCGACTGGACAACGGACATCGCCGATGCGCGCCGTCGCGTGGGCAATAAAGTCGCGTTGCAGGGCAATATGGATCCGTCGATGCTGTACGCGCCGCCAGCCCGCATTGAAGAAGAAGTAGCGACTATACTTGCAGGTTTCGGTCACGGTGAAGGTCATGTCTTTAACCTTGGCCACGGCATTCATCAGGATGTGCCGCCAGAACATGCTGGCGTGTTTGTGGAGGCAGTGCATCGGTTATCTGAACAGTATCACCGCTAAGAGCCTGGTCCATCAGGCTATTTTATTTGCCATTTTGAGGCCGGGCAGTGCTCAAAATCCTCACGTACTACGTGTACGCTCCGGTTTTTCCGCGCTGTCCGGCCTCAAACTGCCTTCAACAATTACGCCTGGTGGACCAGGCTCTAAGGAGCGATTATGGATCTCGCGTCATTACGCGCTCAACAAATCGAACTGGCTTCTTCTGTGATCCGCGAGGATCGACTCGATAAAGATCCGCCGGATCTGATCGCCGGAGCCGATGTCGGATTTGAGCAGGGCGGAGAAGTGACGCGAGCGGCGATGGTGCTGCTGAAATACCCCTCGCTTGAGCTGGTGGAGTATAAAGTGGCCCGCATCGCCACCACCATGCCTTACATTCCAGGTTTTCTCTCCTTCCGCGAATATCCTGCGCTGCTGGCAGCGTGGGAGATGCTGTCGCAAAAGCCGGATTTAGTGTTTGTCGATGGTCACGGGATCTCGCATCCTCGCCGTCTTGGCGTCGCCAGCCACTTTGGTTTGCTGGTGGATGTGCCAACGATAGGCGTGGCGAAAAAACGGCTCTGCGGTAAATTCGAACCGCTCTCCAGTGAACCGGGCGCGCTGGCACCGCTGATGGATAAAGGCGAGCAGCTGGCCTGGGTCTGGCGCAGCAAAGCGCGCTGTAACCCGTTGTTTATCGCTACCGGCCATCGGGTCAGCGTAGACAGCGCGCTGGCGTGGGTACAACGCTGCATGAAAGGCTATCGTCTGCCGGAGCCAACGCGCTGGGCGGACGCGGTGGCCTCGGAACGTCCGGCGTTCGTGCGCTATACAGCAAATCAGCCCTAATTCAGGTAAACTGCGGATAATTTCCGTATTTGAGAACTCAACATGTTACAAAACCCAATTCATCTGCGTCTGGAGCGCCTGGAAAGCTGGCAGCACGTCACTTTTATGGCCTGCTTATGCGAACGCATGTACCCCAATTACGCCGTATTCTGTCAGCAAACTGGTTTTGGTGATGGGCAAATTTACCGCCGTATTCTCGATCTCATCTGGGAAACGCTGACCGTCAAAGACGCAAAAGTAAATTTCGACAGCCAACTGGAGAAATTTGAAGAAGCGATTCCTTCAGCCGACGATTTCGATCTGTACGGCGTTTATCCGGCAATCGATGCCTGCGTGGCGTTAAGTGAACTGGTCCATTCGCGTTTGAGTGGTGAAACGCTCGAACACGCGGTGGAAGTGAGTAAGACCTCCATCACGACCGTTGCGATGCTGGAAATGACTCAGGCTGGTCGCGAAATGAGCGATGAAGAGCTCAAAGAAAACCCAGCTGTAGAGCAAGAATGGGACATTCAGTGGGAAATATTCCGACTTTTAGCTGAGTGCGAAGAACGCGATATCGAGCTGATAAAAGGCCTTAGGGCAGACCTGCGTGAGGCGGGTGAGAGCAATATTGGTATAATTTTTCAGCAATAAGACCAGAAAACGTGATTTAACGCCTGATTTGTCGTACCTGGAGTCTTCCCTTTCGCCCCCCGTCTGGTCTACATTTGGGGGGCGAAAAAAAGTGGCTATCGGTGCGTGTATGCAGGAGAGTGCTATTCTGGCATTTCCGTCGCACTCGATGCTTAGCAAGCGATAAACACATTGTAAGGATAACTTATGAACAAGACTCAACTGATTGATGTAATTGCAGAGAAAGCAGAACTGTCCAAAACCCAGGCTAAAGCTGCTCTGGAGTCCACTCTGGCTGCAATTACTGAGTCTCTGAAAGAAGGCGATGCTGTACAACTGGTTGGTTTCGGTACCTTCAAAGTGAACCACCGCGCTGAGCGTACTGGCCGCAACCCGCAGACCGGTAAAGAAATCAAAATTGCCGCAGCTAACGTACCGGCATTTGTTTCTGGCAAGGCACTGAAAGACGCAGTTAAGTAAGATTGCGTGGCAGTGAACAGTTTTAACGAAGGGGTGGTTTCACCCCTTTTGTCTTTCTGGCGTCGATCATTGATGCTGGCAGGTGCGCTGTTTCTCACTGCCTGTAGCCACAACTCTTCACTTCCTCCCTTTACCGCCAGTGGATTTGCTGAAGACCAGGGCGCGGTACGCATCTGGCGAAAAGACAGCGGCGATAATGTGCATCTGCTTGCCGTGTTTAGCCCGTGGCGCAGTGGCGATACCACCACGCGAGAGTATCGCTGGCAGGGCGATAACCTTACGCTCATCAATATCAATGTTTACAGCAAACCGCCGGTGAACATTCGCGCGCGTTTTGACGATCGCGGCGATCTGAGCTTTATGCAACGTGAATCCGATGGGGAAAAGCAGCAGCTTTCTAACGACCAAATCGATTTATACCGTTATCGTGCTGATCAGATCCGCCAGATTAGCGATGCCTTACGTCAGGGAAGAGTCGTGCTGCGCCAGGGGCGCTGGCATGCGATGGAACAGACCGTGACCACCTGCGAAGGGCAAACCATTAAACCTGATTTAGATTCGCAGGCGATAGCGCATATCGAGCGCCGCCAGAGCCGCTCTTCTGTTGATGTCAGCGTGGCATGGCTGGAAGCGCCCGAAGGTTCGCAATTACTGTTAGTGGCAAACTCTGATTTCTGTCGCTGGCAACCCAACGAGAAAACGTTCTGATTTACCAGTGGCCCATACCCATATGACTGCCACCACCGCAGCCGCCGTAGCCCATGCCCATTCCGGTACCGCGCGGAATACCCGCTTCAGCCATCGCAATATCTCGTTTCACCCGTAATTCATCTAACGACTGGTGCAAATTCTCCATCTCTTTGGCGACCGCGTTAATTTTGCTGCTATCCGGTGGGTTCGCGGCTAACAGGGCGTTGTATTCATAACGCTTCGTCACCAGTTGCTGTTGCAGTGCGCTGCTTTGAGCGTAAAAGTCATTATGGATTTTCTGCCACGCTGTCTGTTGTTCGCTGGTCAAAGGCGCGGCATTTTGCTGCCACATACCGTGTCCGCCGTGAGCAAATGCCGATGTCGATCCCATCGCCATTGCTGAAAGCGCCATCATTACCAGGGCAATTTTCGTGTTCCGTTTCATGGTTAATCCTCCAGTGGTTGTCTTACTTCGGGTATTGCATCTTCCGTGCCAACGATGAAACGCTGATATGACGGGTAATCTGGCATGATAAACGAGTAAAAATGACTCGCCTGCTGCGGGTAGCGAGTCATTTTTACTCATTGAAACTTAAGCCTTTGTGTTACAGCGCAGGGTAAGCGCTGATAAAAGATGGCATGATTTCTGCTGTCAGAAAGGGATGAGCAGGCAAAGAAGAAGATGCGTTTTATGCAACGTTCTAAAGACTCCTTAGCTAAATGGTTAAGCGCGATCCTCCCCGTGGTCATTGTTGGGCTGGTGGGGCTGTTTGCGGTGACAGTGATTCGCGATTACGGGCGCGAGACTGCAGCCGCCAGACAAACGCTGCTGGAAAAAGGCAGTGTACTTATCCGTGCTCTCGAATCCGGCTCGCGCGTCGGCATGGGGATGCGCATGCATCATGCGCAGCAGCAGGCATTACTGGAAGAAATGGCCGGGCAGCCTGGTGTACGTTGGTTTGCGGTCACGGATGAACAAGGAACAATCGTGATGCATAGCAACTCCGGCATGGTGGGAAAACAGCTTTATTCCCCGCAGGAAATGCAGCAGTTACATCCGGGAGATGAAGAAGCGTGGCGGCGGATCGATAGCGCAGACGGCGAGCCTGTTCTGGAAATTTATCGCCAGTTTCAACCGATGTTTGCTGCTGGAATGCACCGGATGCGCCATATGCAGCAGTATGCCGCGACACCACAAGCAATTTTTATCGCTTTCGACGCCAGTAACATTGTGAGTGCCGAAGATCGTGAGCAGAGAAACACCCTGATTATCCTCTTCGCCCTGGCGACGGTCTTGCTGGCAAGCGTGTTGTCATTCTTCTGGTATCGCCGATATCTGCGCTCGGGCCAGCTGTTGCAGGATGAAATGAAGCGCAAAGAGAAGCTGGTGGCACTGGGGCATCTTGCGGCAGGCGTTGCCCACGAAATCCGTAACCCACTTTCCTCGATTAAAGGGCTGGCGAAATACTTTGCCGAACGCGCGCCAGCAGGGGGAGAAGCGCATCAACTGGCGCAGGTGATGGCGAAAGAAGCTGACCGTTTAAACCGCGTGGTAAGCGAGTTGCTGGAACTGGTTAAGCCAACGCATCTGGCTTTGCAGGCGGTGGAACTCAACACGCTGATTAGCCACTCATTACAGCTGGTAAGCCAGGATGCAAACAGCCGGGAGATCCAGTTACGCTTTACCGCCAACGACACATTACCGGAAATTCAGGCCGATCCGGACAGGCTGACTCAGGTCCTGTTGAATCTCTATCTCAACGCTATTCAGGCGATTGGTCAGCATGGCGTGATTAGCGTGACGGCCAGCGAAAGCGGCGCGGGCGTGAAAATCAGCGTTACCGACAGCGGTAAGGGAATTGCGGCGGATCAGCTTGAAGCCATCTTCACCCCGTATTTCACCACGAAGGCCGAAGGCACCGGACTGGGGCTGGCGGTCGTGCATAATATTGTTGAACAACACGGTGGTACAATTCAGGTCGTAAGCCAGGAGGGAAAAGGCGCAACGTTCACCCTCTGGCTTCCGGTCACTATTACGCGTAAGGACCCACAAGGATGACGCACGATAATATCGATATTCTGGTGGTGGATGATGACATTAGCCACTGCACTATTTTGCAGGCTTTGCTGCGCGGCTGGGGCTATAACGTCGCGCTGGCTAACAGCGGGCGACAGGCGCTGGAGCAGGTGCGGGAACAGGTTTTTGATCTTGTGCTTTGCGATGTGCGAATGGCAGAGATGGACGGCATTGCCACGCTAAAAGAGATCAAAGCGTTAAATCCGGCGATTCCGGTACTGATTATGACCGCGTACTCCAGCGTCGAGACGGCGGTAGAAGCGTTGAAAACCGGGGCGCTGGATTATCTCATCAAGCCGCTGGATTTCGATAACCTGCAGGCGACGCTGGAAAAGGCGCTCGCACATACGCACAGTATTGATGCTGAAACGCCTGTGGTGACTGCCAGCCAGTTCGGTATGGTCGGTAAAAGCCCGGCGATGCAACACCTGCTCAGTGAAATCGCCCTCGTCGCGCCATCGGAAGCCACGGTGCTGATCCACGGCGATTCCGGCACCGGTAAAGAGCTGGTCGCAAGGGCGATTCACGCCAGTAGCGCACGGAGTGAAAAACCACTGGTAACGCTCAACTGTGCGGCACTCAACGAATCCTTGCTGGAATCTGAATTGTTCGGTCACGAAAAAGGGGCGTTTACCGGAGCCGATAAACGCCGGGAAGGGCGCTTTGTTGAGGCGGACGGCGGCACGCTGTTTCTCGATGAAATTGGCGATATCTCGCCGATGATGCAGGTTCGTCTGCTGCGTGCGATTCAGGAGCGCGAAGTTCAGCGTGTCGGCAGCAACCAGACCATCTCGGTTGATGTCCGGCTGATTGCGGCGACTCATCGCGATCTTGCCGCAGAGGTGAATGCCGGGCGTTTTCGCCAGGATCTCTACTATCGCCTGAACGTGGTGGCGATTGAAGTTCCGTCGCTGCGTCAGCGGCGGGAAGATATTCCTCTGCTGGCAAACCATTTTCTTCAGCGCTTTGCCGAGCGTAATCGTAAGGCGGTAAAAGGTTTTACGCCCCAGGCGATGGATCTGCTGATTCACTACGACTGGCCGGGAAATATTCGTGAACTGGAAAACACGGTGGAACGGGCGGTGGTGCTGCTGACCGGGGAATATATTTCCGAACGCGAGCTGCCGCTGGCGATTGCGAGTACGCCGATCCCGCTGGTACAAAGTCAGGATATTCAGCCGCTGGTGGAAGTCGAAAAAGAGGTGATTCTTGCGGCACTGGAGAAAACGGGCGGCAACAAAACCGAAGCCGCCCGTCAGTTAGGGATCACGCGCAAAACGCTCTTGGCAAAACTGTCGCGTTAGTTCTGCTCGCGTTCGATAGCGCGCCAGCCGATATCTTTCCGGCAGAAGCAGTCGTCCCAATGGATATCGGTCATTAAGGCATAAGCGCGTTTCTGCGCTTCTGCCACGGTATGACCCAGCGCGGTGACGCACAGTACGCGCCCGCCGCTGGTCACTACCTGCTCGTCATCCGCCAGTTTCGTGCCCGCGTGGAACACTTTGCCGTCAGACACTTCTTCCAGCGGCAGGCCGTGGATCACATCGCCGGTGTGGTAATCGCCCGGATATCCACCCGCAGCCATCACCACGCCGAGAGAAGCGCGTTCATCCCACTCGGACGTTTTCTCGTCCAGCTTGCCTTCACAGGCCGCCAGGCAAAGCTCAACCAGATCGGACTTCATGCGCAGCATAATCGGCTGGGTTTCTGGATCGCCAAAGCGGCAGTTAAATTCAATAACCTTCGGATTGCCCTGTTTGTCGATCATCAGGCCCGCGTAGAGAAAACCGGTGTAGGTGTTGCCTTCCGCCGCCATGCCTTTCACGGTTGGCCAGATGATACGTTCCATCGTGCGCTGATGAACTTCATCGGTCACCACTGGCGCAGGGGAGTAAGCGCCCATCCCGCCGGTGTTCGGCCCGGTATCTTTATCGCCTACGCGTTTGTGATCCTGGCTGGTGGCCATCGGCAGCACATGCTCACCGTCCACCATCACGATAAAGCTCGCTTCTTCGCCGTCGAGGAACTCTTCGATAACGATGCGATGCCCCGCGTCGCCAAAAGCGTTGCCCGCCAGCATATCGTGAACAGCCGCTTCCGCTTCTTCCTGCGTCATCGCCACGATAACGCCTTTCCCGGCAGCCAGACCGTCAGCTTTAATGACGATTGGCGCGCCTTTCTCACGCAGATACGCCAGCGCAGGTTCTACCTCGGTGAAGTTCTGGTATTCCGCCGTAGGGATCTGATGGCGGGCCAGGAAATCCTTGGTAAACGCTTTCGAGCCTTCCAGCTGCGCGGCACCTGCGGTTGGGCCGAAGATTTTCAGCCCGGCGGCGCGGAAGGTATCCACCACGCCTTTCACCAGCGGCGCTTCCGGGCCGACGATGGTTAGATCGATCTTTTCGTTTTGCGCGAAATCCAGCAGCGCCGGGATATCGGTTACGCCGATAGCGACGTTTTGCAGTGCAGGCTCCAGCGCAGTGCCTGCGTTACCCGGAGCAACAAAAACAGTTTCAACCAGCGGCGACTGGGCCGCTTTCCAGGCCAGCGCGTGCTCGCGCCCGCCGTTACCAATCACTAATACTTTCATCTATTGCTCCATTAATGGCGGAAGTGGCGCATGTCGGTGAAGAGCATTGCAATACCGTGCTCGTCGGCGGCGGCAATCACTTCGTCATCACGGATAGAACCGCCAGGCTGGATTACGCAGGTCACGCCCGCAGCGGCGGCGGCATCAATACCGTCGCGGAACGGGAAGAACGCGTCAGAAGCCATCGAGGAACCTTTCACTTCCAGACCTTCATCGGCAGCTTTAATACCGGCGATTTTTGCGGAGTACACGCGGCTCATCTGGCCCGCGCCAATCCCGATGGTCATATTGTTTTTGGCATAGACGATAGCATTGGATTTCACGAACTTCGCCACTTTCCAGCAGAACAGCGCATCACGCAGTTCCTGTTCGGTCGGCTGACGTTTGGTGACGACGCGCAGTTCTTCTGCACCGACCATCCCCAGGTCTCGATCCTGAACCAGCAGACCGCCGTTCACGCGTTTGAAATCAAGGCCCGGAACACGCTCGCCCCACTGACCGCAGGTCAGGACGCGCACGTTCTGTTTGGCGGCGGTGATTTTCAGGGCTTCTTCGCTGGCGGATGGCGCAATGATCACTTCAACAAACTGACGAGAAATGATGGCCTGTGCGGTTTCCGCATCCAGCTCGCGGTTAAAGGCGATAATGCCGCCGAACGCGGAGGTTGGGTCGGTTTTGTACGCGCGATCGTAAGCATCAAGAATGGAATGGCCGATAGCCACGCCGCAAGGGTTGGCGTGCTTCACAATCACACATGCCGGCTCGGCGAACTCTTTCACGCACTCCAGCGCCGCATCGGTATCGGCGATGTTGTTATAAGAGAGGGCTTTACCCTGAACCTGGGTTGCGGTAGCAACGGAGGCTTCTTTCACATTCTCTTCTATATAGAAGGCAGCCTGCTGGTGGCTGTTCTCGCCGTAACGCATATCCTGCTTCTTAATGAAGTTCAGGTTCAGCGTGCGTGGGAAGCGACCGGCGGCTTCTTTGCTTTCACCGTGGTAAGCCGGAACCATGCTGCCGAAGTAGTTGGCAATCATGCTGTCGTAGGCGGCGGTGTGTTCGAAGGCTTTAATGGCAAGGTCAAAGCGAGTTTCCAGAGTCAGGGAGCCTTCATTGGCATCTATCTCTTTAATAATGGCGTCGTAGTCGCTGCTCTTCACCACGATGGCGACATCTTTATGGTTCTTGGCGGCAGAGCGCACCATCGTTGGGCCGCCGATATCGATGTTCTCAACCGCATCTTCCAGCGAGCAACCTTCACGGGCAACGGTCTGGGCGAACGGATACAGGTTAACAACCACCATATCGATAGGCTGGATCTGATGTTCTTCCATAATGGCATCGTCCTGGCCGCGACGACCCAGAATGCCACCATGTACTTTCGGATGCAGGGTCTTCACGCGTCCATCCATCATCTCTGGGAAACCGGTGTAATCGGAAACTTCGGTTACCGGCAGACCTTTTTCTGCTAACAGACGGGCAGTGCCCCCTGTAGACAGCAGCTCCACACCGCGTGCGGAAAGTGCCTGGGCGAATTCGACGATACCGGCTTTGTCAGAAACACTGAGCAGAGCGCGGCGGACTGGACGACGTTGTTGCATGGTAAATCCCCTGGATTTGACTATTACAGAGAGCGTTAGCTGAATTTTTCGCGAAAAACTCAGCTAACGCCCCTAACGGGGCATCCTTATTTTTCGCCCGCATTGTAACGAAAACGTTTGCGCAACGCTCGCGAATTTTTCTCTTTCAATGGTGATCACAATTTTGACAGTGGTTGCCGTGGGAAAAATACAGAAATTACATTGATGATTGTGGATAACTCTGTGCGTAAAAAGGTATAAAGCGGGGTTTTGCTGGGGAATGCAGCAGTCAGTCATTTTTCTGCAATTTTTCTATTGCGGCCTGCGGAGAACTCCCTATAATGCGCCTCCATCGACACGGCGGATGTGAATCACTTCACACAAACAGCCGGTTCGGTTGAAGAGAAAAAACCCTGAAATTCAGGGTTGACTCTGAAAGAGGAAAGCGTAGTATACGCCACCTCGCGACAGTGAGCTGAAAGCCGCGTCGCAACTGCTCTTTAACAATTTATCAGACAATCTGTGTGGGCACTCGAAGATACGGATTCTTAACGTCGCAAGA
>NZ_JBJQLL010000039.1:0-28793 GCF_046486405.1 Escherichia sp. WS338
ACCATACGAATCGCCCGCTGACGGACTTCGGGGGAAAAACGAGTATTTTTAGTCATCCTGTTTACCTCTTTCTCAGGGAGTTTAGTCTCCAGGATTTCCGGGGCGGTTCACTTGTTAAAGTCTTTTGCACTTAATCCATCAGTCTGATAGCGACCAAGGTTGTCGCGAGCATATTCAGTTGGCATTCATTTCCCTTACGCAATGGATAATGTCCCTATTACCTGGCCGTCGTATTGGAAATGGCGAATCATTTCGCGGATCCAGGTGGCAGGTGGGAGTTTTAATTTTTTGCCAACAGTCATACCCTGAGACTCATCCTCAAGCCCGGCGGCGAGCGTCACAACCCAGCGTAGCTCTGCTATGCCCCACATACGGTAAGCCAGCAAATCCGGGCGATATTGCTCATCGGGAAGAACGTAATAAATCGTCAGATTCTTGTCGTTCGATTCACACATAAGCATCACCTCTTTGCGTAGCTCTGCCCTGAGTATTGGATCGGCTATGTTGCGGTCGTCATACCGCGACAGAGGATATTGCCGGGTGCTTTGGGTTGTAGTGATTGATGTAGCCATAGTCAGCCTGCCAGAAATAGATGATGGTGATTCTACCGCTAGTCATTTGTTGATTATTTAACTCAATAAAAGAAAATTATTAGTGCAATTTTGATTGTGAAATGTATCATTCTGCCCTTAAGTAGGTTCTTCACGAGGAAACAAAATTGGCAGAACGTGTTGATGATGCAGAGCTGAGCATGAATCAGTTAGAAGCTCTCAAAGACATGGCCATCGATAACATCAGAAAGCAGGCACAGGTCGTGAGTCAGGTATTTACAGGTAAGTGTCGTTACTGCAATGAACCGATTGAATCAGGCATCTATTGTGACGCTGAGTGTGCGCAATGGCACAGGGAAGAGCAGGCAGCAAAACAGCGTAAATATGGCATGCGACCGGCAGGATTTGACTGATTATGTTGCGCTTTACTGAGGAAGAGTTTCAGGCTTTTAGTGAGCGTAGAAATAAGGGGCAGTCCAGGCCAAAAACCAAAAAGGATCCATTCTTATCGCTTGCGCCGGTAAAAGAAGTTTCTCCACATGCGAAGGCACTTGCAGCACTGGCAAAGAACCCAGACCTGCGCGACGGAAATTGCGAGCACTTCGAGCAGGTTTTCATTTTTGATTACTTCGAACGCAAGCACCCTGACATCTATGAGCTGTTGCATGCAACGCCTAACGGAGGGAAACGTTCAAAAGCAACCGCCGGGAAAATGAAGGCTGAAGGGCAGAAAAAAGGTTATCCGGACATGAGTCTCGATAAAGCATGCGGTATTTATCACGGCATGCGAATTGAGCTTAAAGAACCAAATGGTAAAGCCCCGACGAAAGAGCAGATCGCCTGGATGCGCAGGCTTAGAGAGGAAGGTTACTACGTCGTTCTTGCGTATGGTGCAGAACAAGCGATAACCGCCATCCTGGAATACATGAGCCTTAAAAAGGGTGAGGCTATTGAGCATGTATTGAACGGTGACAAGTGGTTGTTCGCTACGTGAAATAATAAATTAATTAGTGCATATGTGTTCTTTGATACAGCGCACATTAACATCGGGAGAATAATCGTGTCATCCAAGGCTAATTATGAATCGCTGGCATCGATCATGCCGCGTAATGAACAGGAAGCAGATGCTGTAGTGGACCCGGTAATCGCTGAAATGAATGCTCGCCTGGAGGCTGAATTTGCAGCTGAGAATGAACATACCACCCAGGGCGACTAGGACTGTTTTTTGTGTCGGTAGCGGTCCGTCACTCACTCGTGAGGACTGTGCTGCTATAGAAAAAACTGGCTGTTCAATCATCGCGGTTAACAATTCCTGGCAGATGTTCGATGACATTTATGCCTTATACGCCGGTGATTTGTCATGGTGGAAGCAATACGGATCCACCATACCGGGAGGGAAATTCCGCAAAGTGACAGCCAACCTGGCGGCGGCGAAATCATTTTCGTTGGAGTACAGGCGATATTGTGGACCGGCGGAAGGGGTAAATAGCGGCGCGCAGGCTATCAGTCTGGCTGCTGAATCAGGGGCTGAAGTAGTTGTATTAGTCGGCTATGACTGTTCTCTGCAAAACGGCCTTCATTGGCATGGCGCGCACCCTCAAGCCCTACGGAATCCAACGCAGGTGTCTATTTCAAAATGGCAACAGCAGTTCCTGGATACCCGCAAAAAACACGCAGATTTACATATTTTGAATGCAAGTAGGAGCAGTGCAATTCAATGTTTCCCAAGAATAAATTTAGAGGCAGTGATCGCGTTATTATCGTCGGCAGTGGCCCAAGCGCCGCAAACTTTGTTGCGCCGCGCGGAGTGCCGATTATAGCGGTCAATGGGGCCATCGACTGGCTGAACCGCGCTTCTTATTTTTTCACACTTGATCCATCGCCAGACAATATGCGGCGCGTTGGTCGTGGCCGCCGTCGCCGTGGTGTTTGTTATTGCATGGCACTACCCGATGTTAAAGAACGTGAAGTCAGAGACGGCGTTCTGTGCTTCCGTCGTGTGGCTGAACGTGGCATGGAGCCAAAAAATATGAATTCTCCCGAGTGGTGGGCGTGGCGCTGGTCCGCACATTTCGGACTTTGCGAAGATGAGAATGAAATTGCCAGCGGCAATAGTGCATATGGCGCTCTGAACCTGGCTTTCCATATCGGATTCAAACATGTCGCCCTGGTGGGCGTTGACGCTACACAAGAACCACGCGTTCACTCCGGCGGCACGCCAAAAAATCTAAGTCACCTGCCTTTGTTATTCCAGTCTGCGCGTGAACAGATTGACGTTGTTTCATGCGGGAAAATGGGAGGTATTCCGCAGATGACTCTTAAAGAATGGCTGAAGAATACATGATGGCACCCACAATTTATCACCGTATCGACGGTACCAAATACAGGAATGTCTGGGTTGTTGGTGATCTGCATGGTTGCTACACCAGACTGATGTCCGAACTCCATCGTGTGGATTTTGACCCGGCGCAGGATTTACTGATATCGGTCGGCGACCTTATCGATCGCGGTACTGAAAATGTCGAATGTCTGGAACTATTGCAGATGCCCTGGTTCAGGGCAGTGATGGGGAACCATGAGCGGCTGATGATTGATGCGTTAAGTCCAGATGGCAACGTGAATAACTGGCTAATGAATGGCGGACAATGGTTCTTCATGCTGGACACTGATCAGGAAATATTAGCCTGGGCGCTGGTGGAGCTGGTAAAGCGTCTGCCCTATATCATTGAGTTGAACACCGGGCAAGAAACTATCGTTATAGCCCATGCCGACTATCCGGATAATGAATACCAATTCGGTAAGGAGGTGCCGCTTTTCAACGTTGTCTGGGCGCGCGAGCGTATCAGTGATTCGATGGATGATATTGGTGGCGAAATTTCGGGCGCAGATCGTTTTATCTTTGGTCACACTCCGGTGAAAAGCCCGAAGACATTCTGGAATCAGCAGTATATCGACACTGGTGCCGTATTTTGCGGAAACCTGACATTGATGAAAGTGAAAGGTGATGGTGCAGCATGAAGATTGCTTTAGTTTTTCGCTCTGGTGGTGACTATAACGCTTCCGATGTGCAGTGGCTGGTTAATCAACTGCCAAAAGGCTATGAAATTATTTGCCTGACAGACCTGAAGCGTTTACATGTACCTGGCGTCAAAGTTGTCCCATTGATCAACCAGTGGCAAAAGTGCCGTGGCTGGTGGGCGAAAATCGAGTTGTTCCGACCGGATATAACAGATGATCTGTTCTATCTGGATTTGGACACAGTTATTGCCGGTGATATACGCCCAATCCTTGAGAATCCACCAACCAGCTTCACCATGCTTAGGGATTTTTACCATCCACAATATCGTGGTAGCGGTGCCCTGTGGATACCAAATAGTGTAAAAGCGCATATCTGGAGTTCATTCTGGCAAGATCCGGAAGGTTGGATTTCTCGTTGTGTCACTACTGAGTGCTGGGGTGATCAGGGGTTCTTACGGAAGGTTATGGGCGATGATACACCAGCATTTCAGGATCTGTATCCAGGATGGTTTGTAAGTTACAAGGCCGATGTTGTGGAACCTGGTTCAAAATATGCGAGCGCGCGTTACTCCAGGGGGAATGGGGCATTACCAAAGGACTGCCGAATAATCTTTTTCCACGGCAAACCGCGACCTCGCGAAGTGTCAGAGGATTGGCTTCCCCTTATTAGCTCGTTTTTTGAGCGAGAATCAGAATAATATTGCTCTAATAATTCCATATTTTTAAAACGTGATGTACACTCATCACGTTTTTTATTAGAGCAATCCAAAAGGTGCACTATGTGGCCATTCCGACGGAAATATCACTACTGGCTGATCGCCTTTGTTACGCCGACCGGCGGTATCAGGCATGTCATCACCAGGTATCGCAACAAGAGACTCACCTTAGCCAGAATTTTACAGGCTGCCATAGGTGAGGGACTGGATACAAATTGCGTAGTCCTTCCTCCTTCATACTTAGGAAAAATGACCGAAGCACAAGCTAATACGGAACTTTGAAATGAGCACTTCAGCACAAAACCAATCAATCGAAAATGTATCTATCCCTGATGTCCTGAATGCCGGTATCCCGGCCATTATCCAGAACATCCGGGCCGCGCAACGCCGCGTTAGTTGTGATGACCTCACAGCACGTTTTTTTGATAATGCGGTTCAGTCAGCGGAGATGCTTCACGCACAGCTTATTGATGTTTATAACGCAGAAGCTGATAGCCATAACTCCCTGGTAGATGCAGCTGAAAATATGCAGTTGGATCTCGGTCTGAAGGGTAAAGAAATTGAAGAGCTTCAGCTGGAAATTGAACATTTGAAACGCCAGCAACAGGACTCGATCGACGATGCGACGCATGACGCCAACCAGCGCGCTGATAATGCCGAACGTATAAGCATTGAGCTGGAAACAAAACTCAATGAAATGACCGCGATGGTTGAACTGCGGAACTCACAGATTTCAACGCTAAAATCTCAATATAAAGAGATCATGAAACTTGATCCTTTTAACCTTGAGAAACGCTATAACAAAGCTAAAAGCGAGCGACAGGAACTGCGTAAGCAGGTCGCCGACCTTAACCAACAGCTCAAAAAAACTATTAAAGATGCAAGCGAGGCGCGCGTGGCATTTGCTAATAAAAAAGCAGAGGTTACCGCGCTGGTTAATGAGAATGCCAAATTTGCGACGCTCAAGAAGGAAATGTATGGCATTACTGAGCGCCGTTTCCCTGCAAGCAAACTTCATCCGACGTTAGGGCAAATCTCCTTCTTCCCGCGCCTCCTGGCTTATGGGATCTCATCGCCTAAAGAGTTCAATAACGAGCGTCCTTATATCGTTTCTAAGCTGGACTTTGCTTATCAGTTCTGCTGCGACATGGGCTATGCCATTGATATCCGAATCAACGAATGGTTGATGCCAAACTTCCAGCCGTTGGCAATTTTCCGCGAGTTCCAGCCGGAAGGTTGGGTAGAGTTCTTCCATGAATTGATCTGTAAAGAGATGGAAAGCCGCCGCCCGGAACTGGTCCGTCGAGTTGAGTGGGCGCAAGAGGTTATGTTAGCAGATGCAGAGCTGCCATTCGAACCGGAATTCATTGATGATCTGGCAACTAAAGGGCTGCATACCCTGTTTGATGTGGTTACCCGCCGTCATGAGCAGTTGGTTGTCGAATTGGGTTTAGAGGAAACTGCGGCAAGAAGACTTCTCGATGTTTGCTATGCACGTAGCGATGCATGGGAAAAAGAGAACGGCGGCACTATTTACGTTCGCTGATAGTTACAGTGTCACTTTTAATGCTGGTGGAGTGCTCCCACCAGCATTTTTTTCGTCCAATGAGGAGGGCATTTGAGTATTTTCAATAAACACGCACACCAGGAACGTCCGTACATCGTCATAGTAGATATTGATGGGACGATATCAGAGGCAACGGAAGACAGGCTGCATTTACTTCCACCACCTGGCAAAGGTGCATTAACAGAGCACTGGAACGAGTTTAACCTTGCCTGTGACACTGATGCTCCCATCACTCCAGTTATTGATATGGTGCGCCAGTTGTCCGGCATTTACACCCTCTGGTTTGTAACCGGGCGCTGTGAGATAGCCAGGGATAAAACACGAGCCTGGTTGCGTAAGCACGTAACAAATGGGGCTGAGCCTTTGCTATCTATGCGTCCTGCCACCGATGACAGAAATGACGGTCCAGCAAAGATTGATCTCCTGAAGAAAATTGGTATAAGTAAAATTGCGTTCGCGCTGGAAGATAAGATTGAAGTGGCGCGTGTTTTCAGGAGTCACGGCGTACTTACGTTAATGGTCAGGGAGTATGAAAATGCGCTTCTTCATCAACAATAATTGCTCTAATAAATCTTGATTTTTAAAACGGAGAGGGTGAAAATAAAAACATGCCGCAAGGGGCGCGGCATATATCCAATCAATCACAGGAGCTGAAGATATGAACACGGCATTCAAAATCATTATGACCGCGATCTATTTCTGGCTGTTCTCTATCACTTTTGGCGGCATCGTCGCGCATGGGTAAGGGGAGTATATTAGCCATTTGGAACCCCACGAGCTCTTGCGGGTTTAATTAAGAACCCGCAAGAAAAACACGAATTGGGCTATATTTTTCCGCCTACGCCTTTAAACTTCTCAATAAACGAGACGATTTTCTGGAAAACTGCCTGTTTTTTCGTTTTATATTGCGGATTCAACGGACTAAGTTTTGGTAATGTTTCGTTTAATTCTGTGCCATTTTCGGTGGCGTATTCGCGTTTTAAAGACGTGCGAATATAGCGTTTTGCTGCATCTTCATTGAGATTTTCTTCTTTTATCAATGCTTCTGCTTCACGTTGCTGTTCGCGTTGAGCAAACGTAAAGAATGCCTCAATGATACTGGCTTTGTCTGGTAAATCATCCAGGTTCGTTTGCTGAATAAAATCGACCACCAGGCCCTCTTTCGCCCGGTTCCCCAGGCTTGAACGAATTAAGCGTTTGACCTCTTCGATCATTTCGCCCTTGCCTTTATTTTGTCTGTTGTGTTCGAAAATCAGTCCAAGGATATAATCCAGGTTTATTTCCTGAGACTTCAGCAAATCGACCTCAAAAACCACGTCATCCCAGTCAGTGGTTGATTTTTCTTTTTTATCAGCTTCTTTCTCGCGGCGCTGCCAGTCACGAATATCGTTATAGGCAGAACGATAATCCTGAATCTTGCGTTCAGCAGGGAGACGAATCGTTTGCAATTCAGCGAACTTTTCATCATCCACATAATGTTCTTCTTTGAATTTTTCTACCGCAACAGGATCGCTAAGATCGATTTGTTGCAGGGCTTTCAGCGTGGCAAATTCATCATAGTTTTGCAGGATGTTCTCGGCACGCAGGTATTCGCCAAACAGTTTAACGAAGTCTTTCTTCTCTTTTTCACTTTCAATACTGGTAGGGTCAGGGAACCGTTGTTCCAGTTCTGAAACTACTGTCATGAAGCCGCGTTTAGCTTCACCAGTAGTAGCATCAGTAAAGCCTTCCATATACTCTGTATAACTCTTTTCTAACACCACATTTTTGGTGTTTTTGTCACCAAACAGCGTTATGGCATCAATAGTTGAGCGTTCCAGATCCCGGAAAGTGACGATATTACCGAAGGTTTTAGTTGCATCATAAATACGGTTGGTGCGGGAAAATGCCTGCATCAGGCCGTGAAAACGCAAGTTTTTAT
The DNA here is from genome assembly GCF_046486405.1 of Escherichia sp. WS338. Lineage (NCBI taxonomy): Bacteria > Pseudomonadati > Pseudomonadota > Gammaproteobacteria > Enterobacterales > Enterobacteriaceae > Escherichia > Escherichia sp. WS338. The sequence continues at coordinate 7,774 of NZ_JBJQLL010000039.1, forward strand.
CGACGAATAGCGTGTTCAATGTTGGAGCATCGAAGCCGGTTAAAAACATCCCCACGACAATTAGCAGATCGATATCCTGATTTTTAACCCGCTGGGCTAAATCACGATAGTAGTTCTGAAAACCGTTACTGTCGGTGCTAAAGTTAGTTTTAAAATGGCTGTTATATTCACGAATTGCAGCGTCCAGAAACTCTTTAGCACTGCTGTCCATTGCGCTGGTATCAAAAGTTTCATCGGAAATTTCACCAATGGCATTTTGTTCTTCATTGGCGGCAAAGGAGAAGATTGTCGCAATACGCAGCGGTTTATAGGTAGCCGATTTATTAGCGGCTTCTTCTTGTAACCGTTTAAACGTCGCATAATAGGCTTTCGCGGCATCCACGCTGCTCACTGCCAACATAGCATTAAAACCTTTTGAGCCAGGGAAGGTACGGTGAGTTTTCTGGCGGAAATTATTCAGAATATATTGCGTGATTTCCTGAATACGCATGGGATGAAGAAACGCCTGCTGATTTTCAGCCGCACTTAGTTTTTTCTCGTCAGTTTCTGTCTCTAAAGACTTAAACTGTGGCCGCACATCGTTGTAGTCCACCTTGAATTTGAGCACTTTTTCGTCACGAATCGCATCGGTAATTACATACGAATGCAATTCACGACCAAATACGCTGGCGGTTGTTTCTGAGCCTAAGGCGTTTTCCGGGAAAATAGGGGTGCCGGTAAAACCAAGCTGATAATAGCGTTTGAATTTCTTCTTCAGGTTTTTCTGCGCTTCTCCAAACTGGCTGCGGTGGCATTCATCAAATATGAACACCACTTGCTGATTATATACAGGCAGGTCGATTTCTGCTTTCATCAGGTTATTGAGTTTCTGAATAGTAGTGACGATAATTTTGTTATCGTCCTTATCCAGATTTCGTTTAAGGCCTGCGGTATTTTCCGAGCCGTTGACGCTGTCTGGCGAAAAACGCTGATATTCCTTCATGGTCTGGTAATCGAGGTCTTTTCTGTCGACCACAAAGAAGACTTTATCAATAAAGTCCAGCTCTGTTGCCAGACGCGCGGCTTTAAAGCTGGTAAGGGTTTTACCAGAACCGGTAGTGTGCCAGATATACCCACCGCTTTCCGGTTTTGACCAGTTCTTCGCTGTAAAGGAGCTCTTAATTTTCCACAGAATGCGCTCGGTGGCGGCAATCTGGTACGGTCGCATCACCAGTAGCGTCTGACTACTGTCAAACACGCTGTAGTTCACCAGAACATTCAGCAGAGTATGTTTCTGGAAAAAGGTAGCGGTAAAGTCTTTGAGGTCTTTAATCAGCGTGTTGTCTGATTTCGCCCAGTTCATGGTGAAATCAAAACTGTTTTTATCGCGCTTTGTGGTGTTGGCAAAGTAACGGGTATCGGTGCCGTTAGAAATGACAAACAGTTGCAGATACTTAAACAGGGAATTTTCGCTGTTAAAACTCTCTTTACTGTAACGATGTATCTGGTTGAAAGCCTCACGAATCGCCACGCCGCGCTTTTTCAGTTCGATTTGTACCAGTGGTAAGCCATTAACCAGGATCGTGACGTCATAACGGTTAGCATGAGAACCCGTCTGTTCAAACTGCTGGATAATCTGCACCTTATTGCGCATGAGATTCTTTTTATCTATCAAATAGATGTTCTCAAGTCGCCCGTCGTCAAAAATAAAGTCGCAGATATAGTCGATATGGATTTTACGGGTTTTATCCAGAATACCATCGCTGGGGTTGTCCAGATACTGCTCCGTGAAGCGCCGCCACTCGCTGTCATTAAACATCACACCATTGAGGCTCTGAAGCTGTTCCCGAACATTAGACAGCATTGCCGACTGTGATTTTACGGAAATAAATTCATAACCCTGATTCCGCAGGTCCTGAATCAGTTCACGTTCCAGGTCCGATTCGCTCTGGTAGCTGTCGCTTGTTTGCTCAGCTTTGATGTACTTATCAAGGACGATAAAGTTATTGGATTCAGCAATGGTGTGTGTTTGATGAGTCATAGCGCATCCTTTGTGCCGCCTGGCAAGAGCCGGAAGGGCGTTAAGAGTGACTTCCGGCGCGTAAAAAATAGTCTATATACTGACCGGGTGTTAAGGTGGCCCGATCGGTAGCAATGGTCAATTAATTACTGACAGTTTCAGGTTTCGGGAAACTGAACAGTAAATCACGGTAGTATTCGTATTGTTTCTGGCGCAACTCGATTTCACGCGGGAGACCTTCAGTGATGGAGTTGGTCAGGGTGTCGAATTTATCGAGTATTTCGACAATGCGAGCTTGTTCTTCTGAAGGTGGTACAGGTATTGGGAATTTTAAAAACATTGGTCGACGAAGTGAGGTAACCGATGAACTTACTGATGCTTTTTGAATATAGGTAAAAAAATATGCTGTTATATAGTGATATACAAATCGCGGATTCATAAATGCATTTGGGACAATACGATATGCTCTCTGATGCAAAGCATATTTACCTTTAGCGTAATGAAATACCTTCCCCACCCCGGCACCATCTCCAGCTGTAATGATTGCTGTTTCATCAAAATCAAATACATTTAACTTTAATGGCTCACGTCCACGTGCATAAAAAATATATTTGCCATGTTCTATAGCATCTTGCGTATCATGGTTACCTGTTCCTATAACAGCCACTTCCCCCAAAGTCTTCCACTCAACCTCACCCTCTTTAAAACTCAACAACTGGTCACGATAGTAGTTGTACTGTTTTTTACGCATGTTAAGCTCAGCGGTAAGCTCAGCGGTAAGTGCAGTAAATTTATCCAGAATCCGCACGATTTCAGACTGGATGGTCAGAGACTTTTCTGGATTGTTTGAACTGGGAATTGGAATTTTAATTTTAGATAAATCGCCACTGGAAACCCGTCGGACTTTAGCTCCAGTAATATATTTCATTTTTTGTGTTTGAAATATTTCGGACTGGAAAAAATAGGCGAGATATTTAACATTTTGCTCGTGGCGAAATAACATCATATCTCCGGAAATAGCAACGTTATCGCCAAGCCAGGCTAAAGGTTTTACTACATCTTCATCGTTTTCTGATGTTGTTGCTAGCAATAAGTCATTTTTTTGAGCCTTTCTCAGCTTATTGGCTAGTTCTGGAAGCACGTAAGTAAATGTTTTATCAGCTGATAACCCATACCTTGTATAAATCTGACCGTAATGTATTGCTGGAAAACCACTTTCAACGAAATCTTTTTTCTGTAGTCCATTGCCACGTATGAAATCGCCAAGCTCTCCCAGTGACAACCATTCAACATCAACTCCATCCAGCAATTTGTTCAGAAAGTTCAACCCACTCATGATTGCGCCTCGTAACCTTCAATCTTTGCCACAATTGAGTCGATATCCTTACGTAACTGTTCGATTTTGCCGACGGTGCTTTTCAGCTCTGCATTCAACTCAGCGATATCGATAATTTCGCGAGTATCTTTCGCTTCCACATAGCTGCTCACCGACAGGTTATAGTCATTCGCGACAACAGTCTCAAACGCAACAGATTTCGCCAGATGAGCAACATCTTCCTTGCTGGCAAATACCTGCATAATCTGTTCGATATGGGCATCGGTCAGGATATTGTTGTTGGTCTCTTTTTTGAACAGTTCGCTGGCATCAATAAACTGAACGTTGGTATCCGTTTTATGTTTGGACAGAACCAGAATGTTTACGGCAATGGTGGTGCCAAAGAACAGGTTCGGAGCCAGTGAAATTACGGTTTCGACATAGTTATTATCGACCAGATACTGACGGATTTTCTGCTCTGCGCCGCCACGGTAAAAAATACCCGGGAAGCAGACAATCGCAGCACGACCTTTGGCCGAAAGATAGTTCAGCGCATGTAATACAAACGCAAAGTCAGCTTTGGATTTGGGGGCCAGAACGCCAGCCGGGGCAAAACGCTCATCGTTAATCAGCGTCGGGTCATCGCTGCCAATCCATTTCACCGAATACGGCGGGTTAGAAACGATGGCATCAAACGGTTTTTCATCTCTGAAGTGCGGTTCAGTCAGCGTATTGCCCAGCTTGATATCAAACTTGTCGTAGTTGATGTTGTGCAAAAACATGTTCATACGCGCCAGGTTATAGGTCGTATGGTTGATTTCCTGACCGAAAAAACCTTCTTCGATGATATGGTTATCAAACTGTTTTTTCGCCTGCAACAACAGTGAGCCGGAACCCGCTGCCGGGTCGTAGATTTTGTTAACGCTGGTCTGCCCGTGCATAGCCAGTTGTGCAATCAGCTTGGAGACGTGCTGCGGTGTAAAGAACTCACCGCCTGACTTACCGGCATTTGCCGCATAGTTAGAAATCAGGAACTCATAGGCATCACCGAACAGGTCAATCTGATGTTCGTTGAAGTCACCAAGTTTTAACCCTTCAACCCCTTTCAGAACCGCAGCCAGGCGGGCATTTTTATCTTTAACGGTGTTACCCAGGCGGTTACTGGTGGTGTCGAAATCAGCAAACAAACCTTTGATGTCAGCTTCTGAAGGATAACCGTAAGCAGAACTTTCGATAGCAACGAAGATACTGTTTAAATCTGCATTCAATCTGTCATTGGTATTTGCTTTCGCAGCTACGTTGCAGAAAAGCTGACTGGGGTAGATGAAGTAGCCTTTAGTTTTGATGGCATCGTCTTTAATGTCATCAGTAATTACGCTGTCATCCAGTTTCGCATAACAGATACTGTCATCACCGGCTTCAATATAACTGGAAAAATTTTCGCTGATAAAACGGTAGAAAAGTGCGCCCAGAACGTATTGCTTAAAATCCCATCCATCGACCGAACCCCTGACATCGTTAGCAATTTGCCAGATTTGACGATGAAGCTCTGCACGTTGTTGAATACTTGTCATTTTCATCCACTTATTTCAGGCTTATGTAATTGGCGGTGATTCTACAGCAACTTGGATGCTTTAGCAGTTCGGACATTAGGCTACGAATGACCTGCCTAGAGGTTTGTTAAGCCGCAAAGTGCTGGTGCTTTATGCCTGTGAAGTTTATAATTGTGTACACATAACGAGTACACGAGGTGTTTATGCAATCCATTAACTTCCGTACCGCGCGCGGCAACCTTTCTGAAGTGCTCAACAATGTTGAAGCCGGGGAAGAGGTTGAAATCACCCGCAGAGGCCGTGAGCCAGCAGTAATTGTCAGCAAGGCTACTTTCGAAGCCTACAAAAAAGCGGCGCTGGATGCTGAATTTGCATCCCTGTTTGACACCCTGGACTCCACCAACAAGGAACTGGTTAACCGATAATGAGGCATATATCACCGGAAGAACTTATAGCGCTTCATGATGCGAATATAAGCCGCTACGGCGGCCTGCCGGGAATGTCTGATCCGGGTAGGGCAGAGGCCATTATCGGGAGAGTTCAGGCCAGAGTTGTGTACGAAGAGATCACCGACCTTTTCGAAGTCTCCGCCACCTACCTGGTGGCTACAGCGAGAGGGCATATATTCAATGATGCCAATAAGCGTACCGCGCTAAACAGCGCGCTGCTATTTCTACGCCGTAACGGGGTGCAGGTATTTGATTCACCTGAACTGGCAGACCTTACTGTAGGCGCTGCGACTGGCGAGATATCTGTATCTTCTGTCGCCGACACGTTACGTAGATTGTATGGTTCTGCGGAGTAGATTAATGGCACGTAAATACAACAAGTTGTCCCGTGAAGCGTTAAAGATGCTTCTTGATGGCGTGAGTCGCCGCGAGGTAAAGCAATACCTGGTTGGTAAGCAAATTGGTGCCAGGACCGCTATTGCTGTGTTATGCCGTCAGGAAATGGTTGTGCTTAACCAGAGAATGCCGGGCAGCAGATAAAGCCCAATCAGTGATTAAAGGTGTGATGTGAAAGCCGTAATTACTCCCTTTGTACAGAAAGAGCTTGGCCTCGCCACGTTCAAAGTGGATCAGGAGGTCAGAAAGCTGGTGGAGGCTGGCCGTAAATTTATTATGGAGCCGGTGCCGCGTGAGTTAATCGAGCACATGGAAGACGGCCTCGTTGTTACCGAGCAAACCATGGCAACAAATGAGGCGTTGCAGCCGTTTTTTAACAGCGATGAACTGTTTCGCCGTATTGGTGGAATTGACGCGCTGGTGGCGTGGTTGCGTAGGAAAGAGGGTCAATGCCAGGCCGCAGATCGTAGTTGGTGTGACAACCATATTGTCCACGCTGAACGAGACAATAGCGCGGTGTTGTTGTGCTGGCATCACGATAACCATTACCGGATGCGTGGTTTTAATGAGCTGAAAGAAACGCTGCACAATAATCGCGTTAACTGGATACTGGATGTCGCCCGTCAGGAAATGGGCCTTTCAAATAGCCATGATTTAAGTATTCAGGAGCTGTGCTGGTGGGCTTTCATGCGCAACATGATGCACCTGATGCCGGAAGAAGTCTGCCGCATATCAATAAATAAGATGAAGGCTACTCCGCAGGATAGCGGACCTCTGAAAGAGGCGGATATTCGCCCGTATGACGATCGCGCTACAGCATATGTTCAGATGATGGAAGAACGCGCCGCGCCGATGCGTGCAAAAGTATGCCCTGTGGATGTTGACTCCGACCCAGGTATGGCGCATTTCAAGATACCAAAACTTCAATCGCTAAAATTGCCCGAGTACATGGACTTTGTGGCTTCCCGTCCATGCTGTGGCTGTGGAGCTGCGGGAGCTGGCGCTCACATTACGCCTTATATCGTTCGTCATAGTCGATTATGCGCGCATGACATTTATGCTATTCCTCTGTGCCAGTCATGCCAGCGTGATATTGAGCGTGACCGCGATAATTGGGAGAAGACGCACGGTAGGCTGGCGATGCATCAACGATTGTTCTTTGATTACGCGCTTGGAGTCGGCGCTATCACAAGTCATTCGTCGAGCGTTAGATAAAATTGCTCTAATGTATTGCTATTTATTTAATCGAGGGTATTATATTCGACGTTGATTAGTTGACATGGGCTAATCAGTAGGTGACAGGATGTTACTTAACTGGCAGGGACGCCACTTCATGGAAATAAATCACTCACGAATAACATCGTACGAGATTGCGGATTACATGATCCGCACTAAATCTCTTCTATCAGCGAAAGAACTCGCAGCAATTCTTGAAAAGGAATACCCGCATCTGGATGTCGATAAGCGCGATGTTTATCTGCGCTTAAAGGCTATCGCTGTGTCTAAGTATTCGTCTGTTTTGATTGATGACAGTACACGCCCACGTAGATTTCAGATCCACTCTCTGAATCCTGAATTCTTTCGCCGCAGCCGCGCTCCGCGCCGGTTTGATGAAAAACTCCAGAACGAACTCTATATGACGCAGGACGAAAAGGAACGCCGGGAGCACCAGCCTTGGGTGGTGGCGCGTCAACTTTTCAATAAGGTGGTCCGTCAGCACCGTCATTACGGTAATGCCACATCCGCACGTATCTGATTGATTGCTTGCCCGTTCCGGGCCTTTTGACATGTGACTTTCGTTACCCTCGCGTCAAAAAGAGTTTTATACGAAAGGAAGCATAAGTGACCTGGGACGATCACAAGAAGAATTTTGCTCGCCTGGCGCGAGATGGTGGTTACACCATCGCACAATATGCCGCCGAGTTTAATCTCAACCCAAACACCGCACGTCGTTATCTCCGTGCATTCAAAGAAGACACCGGAACAGCGGACAGCCGTAAGCCAAATAAGCCTGTCAGAAAACCACTAAAAAGCATGATCATTGATCACGCTAATGATCAACGTGCAGGTGATCACGTTGTGGCTGAAATGGCTGAAAAACAAAGAGTTAATGCTGTTGTCAGTGCCGCAGTCGAGAACGCGAAGCGCCAGAATAAGCGCATAAATGATCGTTCTGATGATCATGACGTGATCACCCGCGCCCACCGGACCTTACGTGATCGCCTGGAACGCGACACCCTGGATGATGATGGTGAACGCTTTGAATTCGAAGCTGGCGATTACCTGATAGATAACGTTGAAGCGCGGAAGGCCGCGCGCGCTATGTTGCGTCGGTCCGGGGCTGATGTTCTGGAAACCACTCTTCTGGAAAAGTCTCTCTCTCATCTCCTTATGCTGGAGAACGCCAGGGATACGTGTATTCGCCTGGTGCAGGAAATGCGCGATCAGCAAAAAGACGATGATGAAGGTACTCCGCCTGAATACCGTATCGCGAGCATGCTAAACAGCTGTTCCGCGCAGATAAGCAGCCTGATCAACACCATTTACAGCATCCGGAATAACTATCGAAAAGAAAGCCGGGAGGCGGAAAAGCACGCTTTGTCTATGGGGCAAGCTGGCATTGTTAAGCTGGCATACGAACGAAAGCGTGAAAATAACTGGTCAGTGCTGGAAGCAGCTGAATTCATCGAGGCGCATGGCGGGAAAGTGCCGCCCCTGATGTTGGAGCAAATCAAAGCCGATCTGCGTGCTCCTAAGACCAATACCGATGATGAGGAAAGGCAAACAGCCGTCGGTGGCCCTTCTCTTGAAGATCTGGACAAAGTTGCGCGAGAACGGGCCGCCAACCGCCGCGCCGATGCCGCATTGTGGATTGAGCAGCGTAGGGAAGAAATCGCCGATATCGTTGATACAGGCGGTTATGGAGATGTTGATACTGAAGGTGTATCAAACGACCCATGGCTGGAACAAGACCTGGACGAAGACGAGGAGGAAGACGAAGAAGTTACCCGCAAGCTATACGGGGATGATGATTAATGGCCAGAAGTTGCGTAACGGATCCACGTTGGCGCGAGCTGGTGGCGCTATATCGTTATGACTGGATTGCTGCCGCTGATGTTTTGTTCGGCAAAACACCTACCTGGCAGCAGGATCTGATTATTGAGTCTGTGCAGGAACAAGGTAGCAAGACATCTGTTTCGTCTGGTCACGGTACCGGGAAATCAGACATGACTTCTATCATGATCATGTTGTTCATAATCATGTATCCCGGTGCCCGTGCCATTATCGTTGCGAACAAAATTCAGCAGGTAATGACCGGTATATTCAAGTACATCAAGATAAACTGGGCTACTGCCACCAGCCGTTTTCCATGGCTTGCTGATTATTTTGTTCTGACAGAAACCGCTTTCTATGAGGTTACTGGTAAAGGTGTATGGACTGTAGTACCGAAGGGCTTTCGTCTGGGAAGTGAAGAAGCTCTCGCCGGTGAACACGCAGATCATCTTCTGTATATTATCGATGAAGCCTCCGGTGTCAGTGATAGAGCTTTCGGTATCATCACCGGTGCTCTTACCGGACAGGATAACCGCATCTTATTACTGTCACAGCCTACACGCCCAAGCGGCTATTTCTACGATACTCATCATAAACTGGCCAAGCGTCCTGGTAACCCTGATGGCGTTTATACGGCGATCACGCTTAACAGTGAGGAATCACCGCTGGTAACGCCAGCATTTATCAAAATGAAGCTGGCGGAGTACGGCGGGCGTGATAACCCTATGTACATGATTAAGGTACGCGGACTATTCCCTAAATCACAGGATGGCTTCCTTCTTGGACGTGATGAGGTTGAACGTGCGACGCGGCGGAAAGTCAAGATTGCCAAAGGATGGGGCTGGCTTGCATGTGTGGACGTTGCTGGTGGTACGGGACGGGATAAGTCCGTTATCAATATCATGATGGTGTCCGGCCAGAGAAATAAACGCCGTGTAATCAACTATCGAATGCTGGAATACACAGACGTTACAGAAACGCAGCTTGCCGCCAAAATTTTCGCAGAATGTAATCCTGAGCGATTTCCAAATATCACCATAGCGATAGACGGTGATGGGCTGGGTAAAGCAACGGCGGATCTGATGTACGAGTATTATGGTATTACCGTACAGCGTATACGCTGGGGTAAAAAGATGCATAGCCGTGAAGATAAGAGCCTGTACTTTGATAAACGTGCTTATGCCAACGTTCAAGCCGCAGAGGCCGTAAAATCTGGTCGTATGAGACTGGATAAGGGTAATGAAACTATTGAGGAAGCGTCGAAAATCCCTGTAGGGATTAACTCCGCAGGTCAATGGAAGGTGATGAGTAAGGAGGATATGAAGAAAAAACTCAACCTGCACTCACCAGACCATTGGGATACATATTGTTTCGCTATGCTGGCGGATTATGTTCCCCAGGATGAAGTGCTTAGCGTCGAAGACGAAGCGCAGGTTGATGAAGCTCTGGCATGGCTTAATGAATGAATATTTGCTCTAATAAATTGTGTTTTTTAACTACCGATGTTACATTGAACCTGACCTCTTGCGCCTTGAGGCATTTTCGGTTTATGCTTATCAGGCACCTCAGTAAAACGGGTGCCGGGATTGAGACCCCGGATAATGCAAAAGGCGACACAGACGCCAAAAGCGTCTTTTTTTGTGTCATGCCATCGCACAGCCATACGTAGCGTTTAGCTCAGAGATCAATGGTAGTGCTGGCTGGGCTGCCGAAAGGCAGGCCGGTTCCCTTTTGCGCCGGTAGTCTCAACCCAGTCAGTGCTACCGCCATTGAGATTGAGACCTCACGCGGTAGCTCCTTAAATTAGCAAAAGGAGGCTGCCATTGTGGCTACTATCCCTACCCCTGCTCATCCTGAATTTATCTGGCGCTTTTACTCCTGCCAAAAACGTCACTATCACTTTGTTATTGCACCGACAGAAGATGAGGCACGTTCTCAGCTTCCGGATGCTCCCTGTATTTTCTCTGCCCGCTTTTCTACCGATTCGCGCAATTCTCTCAGTTACTGGTGCCTCCCTGTTAACGCTTCTGCTCAGGAGGGACTATGAGAACGTCATTAGTCACCCGTGAAGAGATGATCGAGGCAATTGAACAGCACACTGCCTGTATCAATACCAGGGATATACCGGGCGTTATTGCCAACTACTTCATGATCACCAAACAACTTTACCGGAGAAAGGACAAACACGCGGTTCACCGCATTCTGCTAACCGATATCCGTGAATACCTGCTCGAACAGGGTCATCTGAATTACGCAACCGTTGCAGCCGAAGCACGCAAGGAGGCACACAGAATGAAAGCAACTAACGTTAAATCAGAAAAAATTTATGCACCTTCAGTTCAGGAATCGGAACTGGTGGTTGTTCAGAATCAGCCGGATGAAATTCCCGTTCTGGAATGGCAGGGAGTACGTGTCGTGACAACCGAAACTCTTGCTAGAGGGTATGGGGTCGATGAAGCCAATATTCGCAACAATTTGTCTCGCAACCTTGACCGCTTTGAAGAAGGTAAGCATTACTTTCTTCTAACTGGTTTAAAATTAAGAGAATTTAAGAACAGAGTAACCGGAAGTTACTCTGTTGGTAAGAACGCCAGAAGCCTTACACTCTGGACAGAGCGCGGCGCTGCACGCATGTCTAAGATCGTGGACACAAATGAAGCATGGGCATTCTTTGAAAAACTGGAAGACAGCTACTTCCGGCAAAAAGAACAGCAACCGGTTGCAATCCCCCAGACGCTTCCAGAAGCTCTGCGCCTGGCTGCCGAACTGGCTGAACAAAAGCAGCTTCTGGAACAGAAAGCCCACCAGCTAAATCAGCAGCTGGTGGCCGCCGCTCCTAAAGTCGATTTTGCCGACCGGGTATCAGTAGCTAAAGGGATCCTGATTGGGAATTTTGCAAAGGTTGTTGGACTTAAGCAAAACGCGCTGTTTGCCTGGTTACGGGAGAACGGCATCCTGATAGCGTCCGGTGGACGTAAAAATGTGCCGTTCCAGCAGTACATCAATGCGGGGTATTTCACGGTGAAAGAAGTGGTGCTGGATGATGAAGATGGCTACCAGATACGGTTGACGCCTCAATTAACGGGTAAAGGCCAGCAGTGGTTGACGCGTAAACTGCTCGATGCTGGCTTGTTAAAACCGGTGGCGGCTGAATAATGGAAGAATGCCCGGTTGATGCCGGGCATAATTTATTGCGCGCTTTCGGGGTTGTCGTTTACTGGCTGCCCCTTCTTGGTTTTACGGCTGCGCGTAACTGATGCGGCTGACTTAACCTTTTTCTCTTCGCGAGTGATGGCAATTTGTTTTTTTACATTTTCAATATCTGCCAGGCGATATATTTTTGCTTGCGGCCAGCGGTCGCAGATGATCGGTTCTATGGAGTCATAAAGGCTAAATTTTGCTTTTTCGAATTCACCGTTGATGATAATTCCATCACGGAGAGTTTCATCGCAGATAAACACGCCACACAGTGGCACATGGTAACTCACTGATTTACCATCATTGTAGTTAGGGCTACTGGAAATGTAGTGGACGCGCAGCATTGTTTCGCTAAAGCCGTGTACGCGCATACGGAATTTTTCATCCTCTGGGTACTGCTTCATTAGCTCTTTTGTTGCTTCCAGGTTCTCTATGTATTTCGCACTGTGCTCATTGATCCCCGCGCTTTTTTGGATGCGAATGTCCTTATCAATCAGATGAATAATGCGGCCAGCGGTCATGTTGACGCTGTTCACAGCTTCTGTCTGATAAGTTGTAACCTTACGCACACCGCGAAGGATGTTAGGCACTGGATATAAAATAGTCTTTGGGATATTGAGGTCTGGGTACTGTTCCAGTTCCCGCGCCATTAAAGTCCATTTATCAATTTCAGCCTGAATGCTGTCAGTTTCTTTGAACGGCAGAACGACAACCGGGCGTACAGGACGACCGTCGCTGGCGGCATCAACGTGTTGGGCGCGTGCAACAGCTTTTTTTAGAAAGAGATCCCTGAAGCTGACGAACTCCTGGTACAGTTGTTCGCCGTAGACATAATTTATCATTGATCCTCCTCCAGAATTGACATGGCCAACAACTCACAGCGGATTACACTGGGAGTTGTTGGCCACCATTATAGAAGGATCCAACGAAAATAATAGATTTATTAGTGCATTTATTGTGAGTCTGGCTGGTTAGTGGCCATGAGATATTCGATTGTGTCAGTGAGATCATCCAGGTCGTCTTGGGTGATGCGGTACTCCTGATTGGATATCTTTGAGTAGTGTTCAGCAATGGCGCGGGCAGCGTCGGTTTCGGCGGGGTCTACAGATAAAGCGTTAGAGCAATATCTAACGTCGTCGATGGTTGGTGGAATGAAAGCCATAATTATGCCTCACTGTATTGACAACACAGAGCCTGAAGCTCTGACCTACTGTTTCACCCATGATCCATGCTGGGGTAATCTAACAACATTGCGCTGTGTGTAAGATGAGCAATGCATAGCTGTAATGCCGTTGTATAAGGTTTCCCTGTTTGCTCATTTCCTTCTGAGCCGCTCTACAACGCTGAAGACACATTAAATAGTGAATCCAAAGTCGTATTACGAAACGGCGGCAAAACTATAATTTATTAGAGCAATTGTCAAACAACTATGAAAAACAATCCAGTTTTTGGCTGGTGGAGTGGGATTTTTCTCTCAAAATTATTGCTCTAATAATTCTTGATTTTTATGCGCAGCTGGACGTAAACTCCTCTTCAGACCTAATAACTTCGTATAGCATACATTATACGAAGTTATCTTAAGGGTTATTGAACATGATCAATTTACCTGTAAATCCATACAGTTCAATACCTTACCAGGTCAAATAGTGATCACTTGATCATTTGATCAAGGTTGCGCTACGTAAAATCTGCGAAATGTTGGCAGTGTTAGTGCTCCAGATTTCGCGTAGCGCACTTAGCACCACCAATCAATCAGAGGTGAAAAATGGGATATTCAGCTGCTAAAGTGTCCACTCATCTTGAGCTTGAGAAAAACCGTGGTTACTGGCGGGCAAAAGGGTTTGATCGTGATAGTTGTCAACTGTCATTATCGCGCGGTGAAGAGAAAATAGAACGCACGCGCGGTCGCTGGCGTTTCTATGACGAGAACCATAAACAGGTAAAGGCAGAGCCGATCCTGTACACTTTACTTAAAACCATTATCTGAGTGTTAAATGTCCAATTTACTGACCGTACACCAAAATTTGCCTGCATTACCGGTCGATGCAACGAGTGATGAGGTTCGCAAGAACCTGATGGACATGTTCAGGGATCGCCAGGCGTTTTCTGAGCATACCTGGAAAATGCTTCTGTCCGTTTGCCGATCGTGGGCGGCATGGTGCAAGTTGAATAACCGGAAATGGTTTCCCGCAGAACCTGAAGATGTTCGCGATTATCTTCTATATCTTCAGGCGCGCGGTCTGGCAGTAAAAACTATCCAGCAACATTTGGGCCAGCTAAACATGCTTCATCGTCGGTCCGGGCTGCCACGACCAAGTGACAGTAATGCTGTTTCACTGGTCATGCGACGGATCCGAAAAGAAAACGTTGATGCCGGTGAACGTGCAAAACAGGCACTGGCGTTCGAACGCACTGATTTCGACCAGGTTCGTTCACTCATGGAAAATAGCGATCGCTGCCAGGATATACGTAATCTGGCATTTCTGGGGATTGCTTATAACACCCTATTACGTATAGCCGAAATTGCCAGGATCAGGGTTAAAGATATCTCACGTACTGACGGTGGGAGAATGTTAATCCATATTGGCAGAACGAAAACGCTGGTTAGCACCGCAGGTGTAGAGAAGGCACTTAGCCTGGGGGTAACTAAACTGGTCGAGCGATGGATTTCTGTCTCTGGTGTGGCTGATGATCCGAATAACTACTTGTTTTGCCGTGTCAGAAAAAATGGTGTTGCCGCGCCATCTGCCACCAGCCAGCTATCAACTCGCGCCCTGGAAGGGATTTTTGAAGCAACTCATCGATTGATTTACGGCGCTAAGGATGACTCTGGTCAGAGATACCTGGCCTGGTCTGGACACAGTGCCCGTGTCGGAGCCGCGCGAGATATGGCCCGTGCCGGAGTTTCAATACCGGAGATCATGCAAGCTGGTGGCTGGACCAACGTAAATATTGTCATGAACTATATCCGTAACCTGGATAGTGAAACGGGGGCAATGGTGCGCCTGCTGGAAGATGGCGATTAGCCGTTCATTTGCGCTTGATTGCTCTAATTATTTGACGTTTATGGTGACGCATGCGGAAGGATTTCAAAATAGACGGAAAATATGTGGTGCTGTCTGTAAGCTCTCAAATTCAGTCACCATCTGTCATTGTCACCGTAAAGTTGAGCGATAGGATGCCTGATATCGACTCGATATCTGTTGCGTTCCCCGTTAAAAGCATGCGGAGTGCTGAACATTTTGTGATGAATGCAACGGAGGAGGAAGCGCGGCGCGGGCTTACTAGAGTGATGGTGGAATTTGGCGAACTCCTGGGTAAGGTAAACAATGCCCTTTCAATCAGTTCAGCAAGATCCAAAGCGTTAACAGGGGAGCCCGCAGAATTCGGAAAAAATCGTACGCTAAGGTTTTCCGGGCATCCGTAAGGGCCGAAACTTCCCGTCTTCCAGTCTGCGGCTCTGCCGCCAGACGTAATCGCCGGTTAGGTTGATGTGCTCCCAGCCCAGCGGCGACAGGAATTGCAGCAGCTCGCCGTCCACCGGCTTGCCGGCCTCGACCAACCCCTGGGTGGCGCGTTCCAGGTACACCGTGTTCCACAGCACGATAGCCGCCGTCACCAGGTTGAGGCCGCTGGCCCGGTAGCGCTGCTGCTCGAAGCTCCGATCCCTGATTTCCCCAAGGCGGTTGAAGAACACCGCCCTGGCCAGCGAGTTGCGCGCCTCACCTTTGTTCAGGCCGGCATGCACGCGGCGGCGCAGTTCAACACTTTGCAGCCAGTCCAGGATGAACAGCGTGCGCTCGATCCGGCCCAGCTCGCGCAGGGCCACGGCCAGTCCGTTCTGGCGCGGGTAGCTGCCGAGCTTGCGCAGCATCAGCGAGGCGGTGACGGTGCCCTGCTTGATCGAGCTGGCCAGGCGCAGGATGTCGTCCCAGTGGGCACGCACGTGCTTGATGTTCAGGGTGCCGCCGATCAGCGGGCGCAACGTCGGGTAGGCTTGCACGCCCTGCGGCACGTACAGCTTGGTTTCGCCGAGGTCGCGGATGCGCGGCGCGAAGCGGAAGCCTAGCAGGTGCATCAGGGCAAAGACGTGATCGGTGAAGCCGGCCGTGTCGGTGTAGTGCTCCTCGATCCGCAGGTCGGACTCGTGGTACAGCAGGCCGTCGAGCACATAGGTGGAATCGCGGACGCCGACATTCACCACGCGGGTGCTGAACGGCGCGTACTGGTCGGAGATATGGGTATAGAACAGCCGTCCCGGCTCGCTACCGTACTTCGGGTTGACGTGCCCGGTGCTCTCGCCCCGGCCACCCGCGCGGAAGCGCTGGCCATCGGAGGATGAGGTCGTGCCGTCGCCCCAGTGGGCGGCAAAGGCGTGGCGATACTGGTGGTTGACCAGCTCGGCCAAGGCCGCCGAATAGGTTTCGTCGCGGATGTGCCAGGCTTGCAGCCAGGACAGCTTGGCGTAGGTCAGGCCGGGGCTCGACTCGGCCATCTTGGTCAGCCCGAGGTTGATCGCATCACCGAGGATTGCGGACAGCAGCAACGTCCTGTCTTTGGCCTCGGCCCCGTCCTTCAAGTGGGTGAAGTGGCGGCTGAAGCCCGTCCAGTCGTCCACGTCCATCAGCAGTTCGGTGATCTTGATGCGCGGCAGTAACTGGCTGGTTTGGTCGATCAGCGCCTGCGCCCGATCCGGCACCGCCGCATCCAGCGGGGTGATTTTCAGCCCTGACTCGGTGAGGATGGCATCGGGCAGCTCGTTGTCCTTGGCCAGGCGGGTGACGGTGGCCAACTGCTCGTCCAGCAGCTGCAAACGCTCTTCCAGGTACTGGTCGCTGTTCGGGTTGATCGCCAGGGGCAGGGCCTGCTCGCGCTTGAGTGCGGCGAACTTCTCGGCCGGCAGCAGGTAGTCGTCGAAGTCGCGGAACTGCCGCGAGCCCTTGACCCAGATGTCGCCGGAGCGCAGGGCGTTCTTCAGCTCGGACAGGGCGCAGATTTCGTAGAATTTCCGGTCGAGGCCTTCCGGGGTGATCACCAGCGGCTTCCAGCGCGGCTTGATGAAGGCCGTGGGTGCATCGGCCGGCACCTTGCGCAGGTTGTCGGCGTTCATCTCACGCAGGGTCTGCACGGCTGCCAGCACGCCTTGCGCGGCCGGCGCGGCGCGCAGTTCCAGCACCTCCAGCAAGGCCGGCGTGTAACGGCGCAGGGTGGCGAAGTTCTCGCCGACCAGGTGCAGGTGGTCGAAGCCTTCCGGCCGGGCCAGCAGCTCGGCCTCGCTGACGCTCTCGGTGAACTCGTCCCAGGAAATCACCGCCTCGATGGCGGCATAGGGGTCGCTGCCGCTTTCCTTCGCTTCCAGCAGCGCCTGGCCGATCCTGGAGTACAGGCGCACCTTGTCGTTGATCGCCTTGCCCTGCTTCTGGAACTGCTGCTGATGCTTGTGCTTCGCGCCGCTGAACAGCTTGACCAGGATGCGGTCATGCAGATCGACCAGCTCATCGATCACGGTCGCGGTGCTCTCCAGCACCACGGCGGCCAGGGTCGCGTAGCGGCGCTGCGGCTCGAACTTACCGAGGTCTTTGGGCGTCATCTGCCCACCCTCGCGGGCCAGCTTGAGCAGGCGGTTCTGGTGGATGTGCCGGCCCAGGCCTTCGGGCAAGTCCACCAACTGAAATGTCTTCAGCCGCTCGATGTGTTCCAGCATGTGCCGAGAGTTGGGTTTCAGCGGTGCCTGGCGCAGCCAGGTCAACCAGGTGATGCTGCTGCCGGCCTTGAGCTTCAACAGCTCGTCCAGCTTGGCCCGATGCGAGTCCGTGAGTGGTTCGACCAGGGCGCGGTAGACCCGCCGATTGGCTCGCGCAATGGCTTCCGAGCAGGCCCGGTCAATCACGCTCAGCGCCGGCAGGATGCGTCGTTTCTGCCGTAGGCTCTCCAGGGCCTGACCGGCCAGCAGCAAGCCTTTGTCGGTCTGCTGGGCCAGCTCGGTTAGCTCGCGCACCAGGGCGCGGAAGTCGGACAGGCCGAACGGGGCCAGTTGCAGGTAGGTGCGCAGTTCCTGGGCATGCTCGCGACGGGTCACGTCGCGCTCGCCGTACTTTGCCCAGCTCGCCGGCTCGGCCTGGACTTGCTTCGCCACCCACAGGATGACCGGCTCGGGCAGCTCGCTGTCGGTTCCCAGCGCGTAACCGGGGTAGCGCAGCAGGCAGAGCTGCACGGCGAAGCCGAGGCGGTTGGCGTCGCCGCGTCGCTGGCGGATCAGCGACAGGTCGGAGTCGTTGAAGGTGTAGTAGCGGATCAGGTCATCCTGGCTTTCCGGCAGCGCAAGCAGGGGGTCCCGCTCCGTGGCCGAGAGGATCAAGCGACGCGGCATGTGTCAGTCGTCCGTGCGGAGGTACTGGTAGAGGGTTTCCCGGCTGATGTTGAACTCGCGGGCAAGCTGCGCCTTGGGCTCGCCGGCCGTCGCTCGCTGCCGCAGGGTAGCAGCCTGCTCATCGGACAGGGCTTTCTTGCGGCCCCGGTACGCGCCACGCTGCTTGGCCAAGGCGATGCCCTCACGCTGCCGCTCGCGGATCAGGGCGCGCTCGAACTCAGCGAAGGCCCCCATCACCGACAGCATCAGGTTGGCCATCGGCGAGTCCTCGCCAGTGAACACCAGGCCCTCCTTCAGGAACTCGATGCGCACGCCGCGCTGAGTCAGCTTCTGTACCAAGCGACGCAGGTCATCGAGGTTGCGGGCCAGCCGATCCATGCTGTGCACCACCACTGTATCGCCTTCGCGGACGAAGCTCAGCAGCGCTTCGAGCTGGGGGCGCTGGGTGTCCTTGCCCGATGCCTTGTCGGTGAACACCTTGCTCACCTGGGTTTGTTCCAGCTGGCGTTCCGGGTTCTGGTCAAAGCTGCTGACCCGGACGTAGCCGATGCGGTGCCCCTGCACGATGTCTCCTTGGTTGAAGGCGGCTTAAGTGCACTTTCTGTTCCGTTGTGCCTCAAAGCCCATTTCTGTCAGGCTGAAATCTATAACCTTCGCGGGCATGTGTCAAAAAATGGGAAAGCAGACTCTATTCTGACGAAGCGGCGCGGCCCTGCCTGACATCAAGTTAGGGTATAGCCTAGATTGACATGCGCGATGCAACCCTTAACTTGCTTGCACCTATCGTTTCCATGCTAGCTTTATCGTAACGCTCAAGAAATTGGGCTTAATGCCGAAAACAATAAAATAAAACAGCCAACCCTTGAGGTTCTTATGCGCCAGAATTTACCAGTGACGGGTCGAAACTTAGAACTCCCAAAAGATGCCAATATTCTTTCGACTACCTCCCCTCAAAGCCATATCACGTACGTTAATCCTGACTTCATTAAAATCAGTGGTTTCACTGAGGAAGAACTATTAGGCCAGCCTCACAACATCGTAAGACACCCAGATATGCCGCCTGCTGCATTTGAGCATATGTGGAGTACATTAAAATCTGGCCGCTCATGGATGGGGCTAGTAAAAAATCGCTGTAAAAATGGCGACCACTATTGGGTAAGTGCTTATGTAACGCCAATAGCTAAGAATGGTTCGATTGTTGAATACCAGTCTGTAAGGACCAAGCCTGAACCTGAGCAGGTTTTGGCTGCGGAAAAATTATATGCTCAATTGAGAAGCGGGAAGGCCGCGAGGCCGAAATTGGCTGCTAGCTTTTCCGTGAAAATACTCTTGCTCATATGGGGTAGTATTATATCAAGCGCAATGGCTGCCGGCATGCTTACTGATACATCAATAAGCAGCTTATTGTTACCAGGAATCAACGCCTTTACCCGCTGCCGGAGCCTCACCTCAATAGCACTCTCCGGCAGCCGTATTGTTACAGCGAATCAAACTGATAGCTGACCGATAGCCCAACGCCATAGTTACGGCCCGGCGCCGGTTCATAATAGCGTCCGTTGCTCTCGTTGACGATAACAGAGCCGACGTAGCGCTTATCAAACAGGTTATCAACGCGCGTATAGAGGTCGACGGTCCAGTTATCTAGCACATATTTATAGCCGGTATTCAGTGCCGTCACCGTATAGGCTGGAGCCTGCTCGCTATTGGCATCGTTGACCTGAATATCGCTCATATAGCGGACTTCAGCGCCAGCGTACCATCCCTCTTCCGGCACCCAGCCAAAGGAGGCATAGGCGCTATTACGTGCAATCCCCGGGATCCGATTGCCGCTCTGAATAGCATCGCCGGCGTTTTCACGGTAGGTCGCATCCAGCAGCGTCCACGCCAGTTTGGCGCGCCAGGCGGGCGCAAATTGCTGATCCCATCCCAGTTCGACCCCGCGGCGGCGCGTCTTGCCCGCGTTCTGATAGGACGTACGGCCATTGTCGCTGGCGGCAACGACAATTTCATTTTTCGTGTCCGTATTGAAGACGCTCAGGCTCGCCATCCCGGTGCCCACCTGCCATTTACTGCCTGCTTCAACGGTGGTGTTAGTGGCCGGTTGCAGAGCAAAGTTAAGCCCGGACTGACCATCGGGACGATAGGACAGCTCGTTAATGGTCGGCGTTTCAAATCCCCTCCCGGCAGAGAGGTAAACGTTCCACTGCGGCGTCATGGCATACTTCAGCGCTGCCGCCGGAAGCCACTTGTGATAGCTCGCTTCGCCGCTATCATCACCATTTTTACCTACAACATAACGATCGTTGGAATCAAACCATACCGAGCTATAGCGCGCCCCGGCGTCCAGCCCCAGGGCTGAGGTGAGCTGCCAGTGCGTTTGAATGTAGGGATCGAGGTTCCACATCAGGTTACGTTCGTTACGTCGCATATCACCTTTGGTGCCGAGATCGTAAACGCCGTTCTGATAAACAAAGTTCTCATAGCCTTTGCGCTGTTCGGTCATCGCCTCGTAATCAAGGCCGGTGGTGATGGCGTAAGGGATAAAACCGCTGTCATCGTGGTGTGTCCAGCGCGTGGCTTTGTTGAATAAATCAGATTTCGGGTAAGTCTCCCCCGTAGCGGGTTGTGTTTTCAGGCAATACGCACGCTTTCAGGCATACCTGCTTTCGTCATTTTGTTCAGCGCT
>NZ_JBJQLL010000040.1:0-28359 GCF_046486405.1 Escherichia sp. WS338
CATAACCGAAGGCAATGATGAAGAAAGGCTCCTGACTCATTGGCATTTCAGTGATATGGAAATTATCTTTTCCACGAAGTGTCTGAACACCATAATAGCAATCATCCGGAACTTCACGCTCACCAAGGAAATCGCTTTCAATACGAGACATAATTTTCTAACTCCATTTTTCGAAAACAATGTGACAATAACAAATTGTTTTCATAAAACACTTATCCAACATTAAGAATGAATACTTATAATCACCAGATGACATAACCATTACCATCTAATGGAATATATTTAAACTAATAAGATAAACTTAAAACGTGATATCAAGCACATTTTTATAACGTTAAAATTAGTGGGTTATTTAGCAATCAAATATAACCAGTAAAAGCCCGAAATATGCAGATAACGCTGCACTAATATGATTAAGATCAAAAAAAACAATTCCGCAATCAAACTTATTATTAATGCTGATTTTTTAAATCATGATTAAGTAGAACTATTTTATAATAGCATCCCGGTTTGGTCACATCCTTCAGAAAAACAACCTGTTTACCACCATAGAAAACCTATATCTCTGCTAGGTTTTCCAGCGTTGTAGATATAGTCACTCATGGTGATTCTTATTAAGATAAGAGTTTTTACACGGGAATGTTATTGCACTTCTAATTGATAAATCTTGGAATAGAGTAGAAAACGTAATGTTTCCACTCCATCTTCCGCTTTAATGGTTTGTAATTTGAGTTAGATCATGGATTTTAACATCCATTATGATTAATTATTTTTAGATGATTTGATCACTAAATCGTCTTTCAGGGTGTAACGGCATTAATCATCACAAGCTAAAAAAACGCCATACTGTAATGGAGTCTGTATTTTATGTTCAATCATGCAAAGGCTCTTCATAATTATCATTTCTCTCTTGGAAAAATGACAGCCTGAACATAGCATAAATTCACGTTCTTCAGAGTCAGAAGGTGTTAATAAACTGTCCCTAAAATCTGGAAAATGTTGAAGAAGGCATCTCAATGGATATTGTCGAACGCTTTATCAATTATACAAAAATTAATACCACTACCTCACGAGAAAACGGCGCAAAAGGGATCATGCCTTCATCTCCTGGTCAGATGAAACTTGCGAAATTGTTGGTGAGTGAACTTGAAGCATTGGGTATGGAGGATATTATTCTCAGAGAGAATGCTATCGTAACAGCAACACTCCCTGCAAATACTGACGAAACAATCCCCGTCGTTTCCTTTTTTGGACATCTGGACACCAGTGCCGAACAGACAGCCGATACAAAAGCGCAACGATTACCTTATAATGGGGGCGATCTCTGTCTGAACCCTGAACTGAATATTTATTTGCGTGAGAGTGAATTCCCGGAGCTCAAAAATTATATTGGCGATGATCTTATAGTGACAGATGGTACCAGCCTTCTGGGGGCCGATGATAAAGCGGCGCTGGCGGCCATAATGAACGCACTTCAATTTCTGATTTCTCATCCTGAAATCAGGCATGGAGAAGTTAAAGTTGGGTTTGTGCCAGATGAAGAGCAGGGGTTACGGGGGGCCAAAGCCTTCGATGTTTCAGAGTTTGGCGCAGATTTTGGCTACACTCTGGATTGCTGCGGTATTGGAGAATTTGTTTACGAAAACTGGAATGCGGGTGATGCAGAAATTATCTTTACCGGCCAGTCTGCACACCCTATGTCAGCGAAAGGCAAGCTTAAGAACTCTCTTTTGATGGCTCACAAATTCATTTCGATGTTGCCAGGAGGAGAAGCGCCTGAATATACAGAAGGACGCGAAGGCTATTATTGGGTGAAACAGTTACAGGGAAACAGTGCCAGAACTGTACTAAAACTGGATATACGAGATTTCAGCGAGGAAGGATATCACGCCCGGAAGACATTTGTACGCCAGCTTGCAGAAAGTGCTTGTGCATTATGGGGAGAAGGAAGCGTGATCTGCCAACTGAGCGATCGGTACGCCAATGTCTTTAACAGTCTGCAGGGAGAGGGGCATTATCCCATCGACATTGCACTGCGAGCTTACCAACGATGTGGTATTACTCCGACACCGGTGGCGATGCGTGGAGGATATGATGGCGCTGTTCTTTCACAAAAAGGATTACCCTGCCCGAACATTTTTACCGGCGCACATAATTTCCATTCTATCTATGAATATCTTCCAGTCCGTTCACTTCGGGCGGCAAGTGATGTGGTTATTGCCATCATTCAGGAGACATTCAATGGGTTCACCACAGGGAATCGTGAGTCATGATTAAAGTTGTTATCGCGCTTCTTGTTATCGTGATAGTTGCTCGCTTAATCCTGAAAGGATATCGTGCAGAACCCGTGCTTTTTATTGCCGGGCTTGCGCTGATGGTTTGTACCTGGTTTACCGGTTGGGGCACAGTGTTACCGAAGGGCGTGTCCGGTACAGGAATTAGTTTTCTTGATCCTTTCGAAGTCATGCGCAATTTATTCAGTACCCGTGCGGCTGATCTCGGTCTGATGATTATGACCCTGATGGGATTTGCGCATTACATGGACCATATCGGTGCGAATGAAGCGGTTGTCCGTGTGGTAACCCGGCCATTACGGACATTACGTTCCCCCTATGTTCTGCTTTTTTTCTCTTATCTTTTCGCCAGTCTTCTTCAACTGGCTATCCCCTCAGCTACCGGACTTGCTGTTTTACTGATGGGAACCATGTTTCCTATTATGCTCGGACTCGGGCTGTCAGCAGCGTCTGCCGCAGGGGTAATTGCCACCACTCTTGGTGTGGCGTACACACCGACAGCCATTGACGCCATACGAGGCTCTGAAGCGGTAAATATGGATGTGGTGGAGTATGTTGTCTATCATCAGGGGCCTGCTGCTCTGGCGACTGTTCTGATTGTCGGTATCAGCCACTTTTTCTGGCAGAAACACTGTGATCGTAAAGCTGGAACATTACCTCATGAAATTGGTACGACAACGGTCATAAAAGCAGGCAGTACGCCGGCTTATTATGCTCTGCTACCTATGCTACCGATCCTGATGGCCGTTGGCTCATCGGAGATTTTTGTCACCGGAATTAATCTCAATATCATTACGATTGTTCTTATCTCAATGGCAATTTGCATGCTGATCGAATGGGTCCGTAAATGTGATCTGAAAGCTGTATGTGACGGGTTTACCCATTTCCTGAAAGGAATGGGGACAGCATTTACCGGCGTGGTGGGCTTACTGGTGGCCGCAGGTGTGTTTGCTCATGGGATTAAAAGCATTGGCGCGATAGATCAATTAATTTTGATGGCAGAGCACGTTGGGTTACCCCCTTTTGCGATGGGCATCGTTTTTGCTCTGGTTACACTGGCTGCAGCTGTCATTATGGGATCGGGCAATGCGCCATTTCTGGCTTTTGTTGAACTGATACCACAAATCGCTGCCAGCATGGGCGTGAATGCCATATCGATGATCCTGCCTATGCAGCAGGCTTCCCATATGGGGCGTGCGATGTCTCCCGTATCTGGCGTGGTTATAGCGGTTTCCAGTGGAGCAAATATAACTCCCTTCGAAGTGGTAAAACGCACTGCTTTACCCCTGATAGTTGGTTTTGTTTTTCACTCTGCGATTATCGGTATTTTTTATTAACTTGTTTTAGATTGTCATCCTCCACGCCCAGAAGGATGTGGATTCCTGCTAATCAGGCTATTGCCGGAATCATTTCGGTGGGCTCCTGCTTAAACAAAAGGCCTGACTGCACCATCTCTTTACAGGCAAGTACGGCGTGCCCTGCAGCTAAAATATTACGGGTGCCGTTTACATCGGCGCTCGTTGCATATGTGCGCCGGGCATGGCGCGTAGCGCCGTGACTGGCGCTGTTCTTCAACTGTGGTGGCTGAAGAACGACTAAGAGGTGAAAGTCCTCCACACACCCGGTGAGGGGAAGTGTTAGCGGAAGGCAAGGGTGTTCATCGCGAGGTGAAATCTGAAGGAAGCCGGATGCAAAATGCTGGCCTGACGAACAGGAAGCGGTTAAGGCGGCGCAGCAGGGTAAGGTGGCACAAATCACCAAAGCCCGATACTCACACGGAACGCTGTGACGTAAAGCCGACAGGCATAAGCAGGAAAGTCGCGTGAATTACCCCGGGAGATCTGTCGCCCTGCCAGTGTGCTACCGGTGCCGTGAGGCGCCGGGATGGGGCGGCAGAAGTCAGCCGACGCCGTAGTAGTGCTGCAAAACCGGCAGCATGAAGGGCCGAACATGATTAACTGTGATTAGGACATCCGAACCCGATGATGATTAATGAAGCACACGCGCAGGCAACTGCGGCCAGCGGCAGAGGAGACGGACAGTATCCGTCAGGGCTGCATGATGGCGCTGAAATCAGCACGGCGGCGGGTGGGCAAACGAAAGCGGAAGTGCCGCTGACGATGGAAGCGGTGATAACGAGAGAAAACCTGATGCTGGCTTATCAGCGCGTGGTGGAAAACAAAGGTGTGGCGGAGTTGAAACCGTGGCTGAAGAAGAACTGGCGCAGCGTATGGCAGGTATTGATTGACGGAAACTACCAGCCGCGGGCAATACGCCGGATGGATATCCCGAAGCCGGATGGCGGCGTGAGAACCTTAGGCATCCCGACGGTGGTGGACAGGCTTATCCAGCAGGCGATAGCGCAGCAGTTAAGCGCCATCGTGGACACAGCTTCTGCCGCTACGCAGACGACTGCAACATCTACGTAAGCAGCCGGAAAGCGGGCGACCATCTGCTGAAGGACATCAGGGCGTTCGTGGAGAGCAAACTGAAACAGAAGGTGAATGAGAAGAAGAGCGCGGTGGCGCGCCCGTGGGAGCGGAAGTTGTGGGCTGACAGTGACGGACCGTGCTGCTTCACCAAACGCCTTGGACGGCAGGCGGAACTTGGATCGTTACGTACTTGAAAAGTGGATCAACAAGAGGGTTCAACGAGACTGGGGAGTTATATTTCTTTCTCAAGGTCCGGCATTTATCTCTTCCACATGAAATCTCGATATAAAGTCAGACACGGATGTCCTACTGAAAGCGGGGGGAAGTATGGTGATAGAGGTCAGCGGGAACCTATCCATAAAAGTCACTCATTACACTAAAAAATATGTGCATATTATTTGCGTGCAATTAAATTTTGCAAAATCGAATTAGCATAATTTTTTTTGATAGAAGTCAAATAAACATAATGGAAAAAGTTTAAATATTTATATTGTATAAACTTCAGACAAAAGGAGGAGTTATGAATAAAATAAAAGGTATAACAGTAATGGCAGCCTTCGCATTGTGTATAGGATATGCTCACGCTGAATCTCAAACGCCAATACGCCTTGTAATTCATGGTGGAGCTGGCACCATAACAAAAGATACTATTACACCTGAACAAGAAAAACAATACAGAGAAAAGTTAACAGATGCACTAAATGCTGGGTATGCTGTGCTTAATAGTGGAGGAAGTAGCCTTGATGCTGTTCAGCGTGCAATTAATGTTATGGAGGACTCTCCCCTCTTCAATGCTGGAAAAGGCGCTGTCTTTACTCATGATGGCAAAAACGAACTTGATGCTGCAATTATGGATGGAAAAACCAAAATGGCCGGAGCCGTTGCAGGAGTGACGACCATAAAAAACCCTATAAACGCTGCTTATGCAGTTATGACTAAAAGCCCTCATGTATTAATGATCTCTAATGGTGCGGAACTATTTGCAAAAGAGCAAGGCTTAGTTATGGTTGAGCCAGCATATTTCAAAACTGATTTCCGTTGGCAACAGCTACAGAACGCTTTAAAAGACGAAAAAATAACCCTTGATCATAATGGTAAATCAGCATCTCTTTTACTCCCCCCAAAGAACTACGACTATAAATATGGAACTGTTGGAGCAGTCGCGTTGGACAAAGATGGTAATCTGGCAGCTGGAACATCAACAGGAGGTATGACAAATAAACGTTACGGACGCGTAGGTGACTCGCCAATAATTGGAGCAGGAACCTATGCCGATAATAATACCGTTGCTGTTTCTGCTACAGGTACTGGAGAAATGTTTATTAGAACTTCAACTGCATACAATATTGCTGCTCAGGTGAAATATAAAAATACACCATTGAAAGAAGCAGCTCAAAATGCGCTTGATGAAGTTAAAAACATTAATGGTAGTGGTGGTGTCATTGTTCTAGATAAGAATGGTAATTATACTATGAGTTTCAATACAGAAGGGATGTATCGTGGAACTATCGGCAACGATGGTAAAGCTATCGTATCAATTTATGAACAATAGATAAAATATTTTATACATCGTCTTGCCCTTAAGGCCCATTTTAAAAGCGGGCCTTTATTTAATAAATATTCTTAACGCCTCCTTATTTCACAGCTAAAAGAAGAGTAATTCTTAGACTCATTAACCGTCTCTCTACCGAGACGCTTACCCATATCCAGCCCGTACCCTGCAGAAATACCGCGATGTATAGCGTTTCTGTGTCATGGTGAAAAGTACAGGAGGAAATTATAAATTCTGGGAATATCCCTGGTTATAACATTTTGTAATACATTAAGTGATATCATTATTTATGATGTAAAAAGGGGCCTGCAATAGCCCCTGAAAAATCAGAAAACCTTCATTTTATACCTGCAGCGCTCATTGACTGCCGCAGTGCATCCAGTCCTTGCTTACAGGCCATATCCTGACTGGCGTCAGGTAAAGCTGCAATTTGTTTTCGGGATTGTTCATATTGCTGTTTCAGCGTATTAACCTGTGCTTCTGGTGTTCCCATTTCCTTCATCTTTGCTACAAAATTATCGATTTCTTTATAATACTCTTCACATGCCGGAGTCAGTGCTGCACTGGCTGACATACTGAATAATACTGTAGTAAGTAAGACTGTAATTGTTTTCATAAATACACTCCTTTTTTGTACAAAAACACTCAACCTTCCTGAGAAGGCCATAAAAGCAGAATGTTATTGGAATATCAGCAAAACGAGTATTCCCACTGGTTTTTTCTTGGTATCAGAATTCTGGGATATAAATCCAGTAAATGATGGAGTAAGTCCGAAAGAATATGTGGTGTGATTACGGACTACCAGTAAATATTACTGATTTCATGCCATGAAAATACTCATTATAAAAAGCGCCTGTATGCTGCTTATAAAATATCAGAATCCGATGTGTCAAAATGTGATATATATTAAAAAATAAATAAGACTGACCCAATATACCAAAAGAGGATGACAGAAGTGAAGGATAACCGTATTATTCTGGACCAGAAAGGAGCCTGTACATAGATTTGTGTAATTGCCTGATTTTGGTATGTTCAATTCACCTTCAAATGAAGGTGAATTTATGGACGACAAACAATTGGCAGGCTCTGGCTAACGAACTGGCCAAAAATCTCAAAACTCCTGAAGATCTCAGTCAGTTCGATCGCCTGCTCAAGAAAATCAAAGTTGAGGCTGCTCTCAACGCTGAACTGACTCACCATCTGGGACATGAAAAAAATCAACCCAAATCGGGAACCAACTCCCGTAATGGCTATTCCACGAAAACCGTCCCACTACCGACGGGCCGATGGAATTACGTACTCCACGTGATCGTGATGGTTCCTTCGAACCACAACTGGTGAAGAAAAATAAGACCTGCATTATCGGCATGAACAACCAGATCCTGGCGCTGTATGCCAGAGGGATGACTACTCGCGAAATTACCTCAGTCTTCAAAGAAATGTACGATGCAGACGTTTCTCCGGCGCTGATATCGAAAATCACCGATGCCGTAATCGACCAGGTTGTAGAATGGCAAAACCGTCCTCTGGATGCGATTTATCCCATTGTTTATCTTGACTGTATTGTCCTGAAAGTACGGCAGGACAGCCGGGTTATCAGCAAAGCGGTGTTCCTGGCTCTGGGTATTAACCTTGATGGTCAGAAAGAGCTGCCAGGTATGTGGCTGGCCGAAAATGAAGGTGCAAAGTTCTGGCTGAATGTACTGACGGAACTGAAAAATCGCGGCCTGAACGATATCCTTATCGCCTGCGTGGACGGCCTGAAAGGCTTCCCGGAAGCGATTAATGCCGTCTACCCGGAGACGCAGCTCCAGTTGTGCATAGTACATATGGTACGCAACAGCCTGCGGTTAGTGGCGTGGAAAGACTATAAAGCGGTAACCCGTGACCTGAAACAGGTTTACCACACAGCCACGGAAGAAGGCGCGTTGCAGGCGCTGGATGCGTTCGGGAAGGAATGGGATGCACGGTACCCGCAGATAAGTCGCAGCTGGCAGGCAAACTGGCCGAATGTTGCCACCTTCTTCGTGTACCCGGAGGCGAGCCGCAAGGTTATAATAAATAACCGTCAATACGGTGCTCCGTTAACGCTTACGTCTGTTATGGTACTTTCTGATTGTTATTCATGGGCTAACGAGCAGTTTGGACATGCCAGTCTCGGTGATCCGCGTCGTACACGACGCCTTGTGTCACTGGCCTCTTCTCTCGCTCAGCATGCAGGTCTTTCTATCGTGAAATCATCCCAGTCCACTGCTCAGGTTGAAGGTGCGTACCGCCTGATGCGTAACCCGTCAGTGTCTCCGGAAGCCATTGCCGAAGCCGGATTTACCGCCACTGCAAGGGCATGTGAGGCACATCCGCTGCTCCTCGCACTGGAAGACACCACCACCATTAGTTTCAGCCACAGTACGGCATTTGATGACCTAGGGAATACCACTACTAACCCGAAGACGCGCGGGCTGCTGGCTCACTCTGTCCTGATGTATGCCCCCGACAGCGCCCTGCCAGTCGGTCTTATCGAACAGCAGCGCTGGAGTCGGGCCACGGACACCTACGGTGTTAAGCACCAGCGAAAAGAACGTCCCTGTGAAGAAAAAGAAAGTTCTCGCTGGCAGCAGGCTTCGGAGCGTATGGCTGAACGGCTGGGGGAGATACAGAAACGGGTAATCACTGTCTGTGGCCTGGAAGCGGATATCTGGCATTACCTGCATTATAAAGTCAGCCACGGACAGCGCTTCGTGGTGCGTGCTGCACAGAATAGCCGGCAGGAAGAAGCACCCGGCAAGCTCTTCGAACTGCCGGAAGTCCTGACAACCGCATGAAGCCACATGCTGAATGTGATGTAAAAAGGCGGGCGCGCAGCCCGCCAGGCCCGGATGTTCACCAGTTACAGCGAAGTCGGCATAAAAAATCCCGACAACAGCGGCCAGGCGCTTCCGCTCACGTATGTCTGTTGCCGGGAGCAGGCAGAGGACGGTGCCTGCTGGCATCTGCTGACATCAGAAAAAGTGGCGAGTGCCGCCGATGCGCGACGTATCGTCAGCCATTACGAGCGACGCTGGTTGATAGAGGAATACCACAAGGCGTGGAAAAGTGGTGGTACATGTGTGGAATCGCTGCGTATGCAGACCCGGGATAACCTTGAGCGCATAGTGGTTATCAAGGCGTTTATCGCGGTACGGGTGCTGGGCCTGCGGCAGGGAGGTATCAGTGAAGAAACACAAAATGACAGCTGTGAGAAAATACTGTTGCCGACAGAGTGGAAACTGCTGTGGGTTAAGCTGGAAGGAAAACCGCTTCCGTCACAGACGCCGACACTGAAATGGGCCTGTCTGAAACTGGCGAAACTGAGGCGATGGCATGACAGCAAACGCACAGGTCGCCCCGGTTGTGTAGTCATGTGGGATGGCTGGTTCAGACTTCAGGATATGGTTGAGGGTTACCTGGTGATGGAGTCTCTTGATCAGGAGCTCTGATCAAGAGACAGCTAGTACAGTAGGGGGTACCATTATTTAATTCCTGCAGTACCAATTAACACAGTAGACTGGCCCCCTGAATCTCCAGACAACCAATATCACTTATTTAAGTGATAGTCTTAATACTAGTTTTTAGACTAGTCATTGGAGAGCAGATGATTGATGTCTTAGGACCGGAGAAACGCAGACGGCGTACTACACAGGAAAAGATCGCTATTGTTCAGCAGAGTTTTGAACCGGGAATGACAGTCTCCCTTGTTGCCCGGCAACACGGTGTGGCAGCCAGCCAGTTATTTCTCTGGCGCAAGCAATACCAGGAGGGAAGTCTTACTGCTGTGGCCGCAGGAGAACAGGTCGTTCCTGCCTCTGAACTTGCTGCCGCCATGAAGCAGATTAAAGAACTCCAGCGCCTGCTCGGCAAAAAAACGATGGAAAATGAACTCCTTAAAGAAGCCGTTGAATACGGGCGTGCAAAAAAGTGGATAGCGCACGCGCCCTTATTGCCCGGGGATGGGGAGTAAGCTTAGTCAGCCGTTGTCTCCGGGTGTCGCGTGCGCAGTTGCACGTCATTCTCAGACGAACCGATGACTGGAAAGATGGTCGCCGCAGCCGTCACTCAGATGATACGGATGTGCTTCTCCGTATACACCATGTTATCGGAGAGCTGCCCACATATGGTTATCGTCGGGTATGGGCGCTGCTTCGCAGACAGGCCGAACTTGATGGTATGCCTGCGATCAATGCCAAACGTATTTACCGGATCATGCGCCAGAATGCGCTGTTGCTTGAGCGAAAACCCGCTGTACCGCCATCGAAACGGGCACATACCGGCAGAGTGGCTGTGAAAGAAAGTAATCAGCGATGGTGCTCTGACGGGTTCGAGTTCCGCTGTGATAACGGAGAAAAACTGCGAGTCACGTTCGCGCTGGACTGCTGTGACCGTGAGGCACTGCACTGGGCGGTCACTACGGGCGGCTTCAACAGTGAAACAGTACAGGACGTCATGCTGGGAGCGGTGGAACGCCGTTTCGGCAACGAGCTTCCGGCGTCTCCAGTAGAGTGGCTGACGGATAATGGTTCATGCTACCGGGCTAATGAAACACGGCAGTTTGCCCGGATGTTGGGGCTTGAACCGAAGAACACGGCGGTGCGGAGTCCGGAGAGTAACGGCATAGCAGAGAGCTTCGTGAAAACGATAAAGCGTGACTACATCAGTGTCATGCCCAAACCAGACGGGTTAACGGCAGCAAAGAACCTTGCAGAGGCATTCGAGCATTATAACGAATGGCATCCGCATAGTGCACTGGGTTATCGCTCGCCACGGGAATATCTACGGCAGCAAGCCAGTAATGGGTTAAGTGATAACAGGTGTCTGGAAATATAGGGGCAAATCCACACAGAGCATTCTGCCTCTGTGAACATATGATATCCAGACTTGACTAATTGTTATTGTGAATGTTTTTATTGCTGTTTTAGCCTCTAATCGATGCTTTCAGTGTTCCAGCGCGATAGCGCAAACATGTTCAAGCTTAGAGAGTGAATGGTATAGTTCTGGTAATGTCATTTTTTTTCTAATCACGACCTTAAGGTTAACTTCTATTCTTCCCTTTTTAACATCGCGAATAGTGAACGCTTCAATAATATTTTTTTGTTGATTAATACACTCTATCAGGGCTTGTAGCCCTGATCTTTCGTCAAGAGTAACATGAACTTTTACTTTACCCGGAAATTGATTCTTAGCTTGCAAAAAGAGCACAAAATAGCTGAGTTTTATTGCAATCATGAACAAAGCAGTGGTAACCAAAGCATGCATATAAAACCCAGCACCACATGTAATTCCCACCCCAGCCGAAGCCCAAACGATAGCCGCAGTTGTTAGTCCAGATATAGCATCGTCATGGCGATGAAGGATAACACCTGCGCCGAGAAAACCTACACCGCTGATAATCTGTGCTGCCAGTCGCATCGGATCGCTACGTATATTCATCGAGATTTCAGCGTAATATTCTGCAGACTGAATCGATACAATTGTCAGAACACAACTGGCGACTGAAATAATGACGCACGTTTTAAATCCAACAGGCTTCCCTTTCGATTCTCTTTCAAGGCCAATAATGCCACCAAGGATAAACGCGACGCAAATTTTGCCCAGTGTAATAAAGAGAGATTCTTCTTCACTGAATAATAAGAAGGATAACGTATTCATATTTCCTCCGGAAAAAACTCACTCCAAACTGTGTACGAAGGTCTCCTTTTCTGCCCCATGAGGCTACGCGCCGTAGTTCTGGATATAGTGCTCTATCAGCGAAATAAGCCGCGGGTTATCGATGCTCTGCAGAATTGTGACCTGTGCACCTTTTGGTTCAGGGATCCCAATATTGAGGCGTAATGTGTCACGTCCATAGCAACAAGTCATTCCGCGTGTAATGCCTTCCAGAGATACATCCAGATAATCTTCAGCCGTTGTTGCAAGAGAGGGATCCAGTAACCAGGCAATGGTTAACACATCGTGGATCCAACACCCAGGCAGATTGCGGGTTTGCATAGAGTATGTAATCCATGGTCGAATGGTTTGTGCCAAATAACGGCTAAGCCCGTTTTCTGTTTTTGCTAGACGATCCAAATCGGCGTGAAGCATTTGGGTTTGCGTTGTCACATCCATCGGGACCAGCGTGACTGGCGCACCGCTGGTGAGCACCGCATGAGCCGCCTCAGGGTCCAGACCAAAATTTGTATCTTTCAGGTAGCCTGGAACATTGAACACGCCACCCATAACGACGATATTTTTGACCGCGTGAACAATCTGCGGGTAAAGCTGCAGGGCGATGGCTACATTAGTGAGGGGGCCGGTAGCAACCAACGTTATTTCGCCTGGATTACGACAGATGAGTTCACCTATTGCTTCAGGCGCATGGGGTTCTACCTGCTGGCACAATGCTGGAGCAGGAACATTCGACCAGAGTTGCCGTAAACCAAACTGATCGACACCATGATCCAGTTTTTCACGCCAGGGTTGCGGATCTTCCAAGAGCGCACGCGAGGCACCACGGTAGACCGCAACAGGAATATCCAATTGTGTAATGAGATCTCTAGCGACCGCATATCCCACGTCTACCGGCGTATTTCCGGCAACAGTGGTGATCATTTCCAGCGCGATTTGCGGTGCGGCAATGGCCAGCGCCAGCGCCAGACCGTCGTCGATATTAGCGCCGGGAATGCCGTTCCCCGGATCGCAGTCAATAATGATACGCATCGATTCATTTTCACTTTTTCTCGGGTTGAACTTCATGCCCTTGGCAGCCACACGACTCTCCTGTTCGTAAATAAAACTCAAATTCAACACGGCGAACTTCTCCATCCCAATTTTTCAGCATGTCAATTGCCGCACGGGCCATCTTATCGACAGGTTGTCGAACGGCGGTTAAAGAAGGGACGTTATAAGCCGATTCTTGTGTTGCGTTAAAGCAGACCAGCGCAACATCTTCAGGAACGCGCAGCCCATGTTCTGCCAAAGCGCGTAAACAGCCGAGAGCCTGTTGTTCATTTGTCGCGAACAGGGCGCGTGGCAGTTGGTGCTCAAGCATGCGTTTTGTCGCCTCGTAACCGCCGGCGCGGGTATAGTTGGTCGAAAAAATCCATGAGGGATTGACCACTAACGATGAGGCTTCCAGCGCCTGCTGCCAGCCCCGGATACGATCCTGAGTATTCAGCATTTCACGCGGGCCGCAGATGATGCCGATGTCGCGGTATCCGTGATCAATAAGATGTTGTGTTACCTGCATCGCCGCCAGTTGTTCATCAACCTGGATAACGCTGACGTTAAGCCCAGGATCCACACGATCGAGCATGACGCAGGGGGTACCGCTCTCCTGAATCAAATTGATATAAGGATGGCGATCAACACTGGTGTAGATCAGCCCGTCAACCTGGCGGTGTAGCATATTATTAATGAGTTCACGTTCACGGCAGCTACTATCGCCTGCGTCGCCCAGCAGGAGTACTTTGCCATCAGCAAAGGCTTCGTGTTGCAGGGCATGAGCCATAGAGGCGATAAACGGGTTCGAGATGTCCGGAGCGACTAGCCCATAAGTTTGCGTACTCCCTGAAGCCAGCGCACGCGCGATGCCATTGGGTCGATAACCGGTTTTCTTAATGGCCTGTAGTACACGTTGTCGGGTCGCTTCGGCAACGGGGCGCGGGCCATTATTAATAACGTAACTAACGACAGCGACGGATGTCCCTGCTTCTTTTGCCACGTCAGAACGTGTTACGCGTTGTGAATGTGATTGAGTCACGAAGCACCTACCTGATTGCGTTCAGAGTGATTTTTTCCAGACAGCATAAGGCGTTATGACCCAAAAATCTTTGGTAAAGAACGCGCATCTCACGTTCTCTGGCCTTAAATTGCATCCTCGGGTAAGTTGAGATCCCGTCCGCGAGTCTCTGGTGCAAAGAAAGTGGTCACCAGTCCAATCGCGGCCATAAAGGCGAAATAGATAGCGATTGGCCACCAGTGCCCGTAATACGAGAGTAGCGCAGAGGCGATAAGTGGTGCAGTCCCGCCAGACAGAATGGAACCGAGCTCTTTTGCAAATGCCATTTTGGTATAACGATTAGTGACACCGAAAAGCTCAACGCCCCACGCAGCCTGAACACCAAAAATACCCAGTGAAGCCAGCCCCATCCCGGTAATGATCGTCGGGATAACAATCCACGGCTCACGAGAATCCAGCAACATAAATGCCGGAAAGGCATACAGGATCAGTAACAAGCAGAACCAACGATAGATGATACGTCTACCGAATCTATCGGACAGCCAACCCGCCAGAGGAATAATGGCAAATCCCAGAACGGATGCAATAAGTACAGCTGCCGTGGGTACGGACTTATCCACCATCAGTACTTTCGCGACATAGCCAATGATAAATCCCTGAGCGAGATAAGAAGGACCATTCTCTCCTATGCGTAATCCGACCATGGTCCAGAAGGCACGGGTCCGTTTCCAGAAGCTACGACTGTCATGTTGTTGCTGTGCTTTTTCCTCACGAATAACCTTTTCTCGTTCAGCCTGCAGAAGGGCTTTTTGACGTTCAAAGACTGGTGTTTCGCGTATATGACGACGAATTAATAGAGCTGCAGCAGCAATAAGAATGCTGCAAAGAAAAGGAATACGCCATCCCCAGCTTAATAAGTCATCCTTGTCCATTTGCAGGACGATGAGCCAAACCAGCGAAGCCAGTAATGTTCCGCTGTTCGAACCCAGACCAATAACAGATGAAACCAGTCCACGTCGTTTAACGGGAGCATATTCACCAAGCATCACAGTACCGCCTGAAAGTTCCGCTCCTGCTCCCAGCCCCTGAGAAAATCGAAGGATAACCAGACATATCGGTGCCCAGACGCCTATCTGGGCGTAACTGGGGATTAATCCTATTAGCATGGTCGACATGCCCATCAATCCAATAGTGATAACCATGACAATTTTCCGACCATGTTTATCGCCTATCCAGCCGAATAGTAATGCACCAATAGGGCGGGCAATAAACCCAACAGAATAGGCGGCAAAGCTGGAAAGTAATGCCATGACGGGTGTCGCCTCCGGAAAAAAGACATCGCCAAAGATAATACCTGCGGCAAGGCCGTACAGGGCAAAATCGGCATATTCCATCGTGGTGCCTAACCAGCAGGAAACTGTTGCTCGCCAAAACTCGCGGCGTCCCTCGGAGGTTTCCAGCCGCTCCTGAGCTGCCTGTTGGTTATCTGTCAGGGAAACAGTGGATGAATGCGTGTTCATAAGAACTCCTTGATATTATCCGTCAGATATACATCACAGGTAGATATCTTTCTTAAATCTACTCATGTAGATATTGTGTTTTATTACATATAAATAAATCTACTCGCGTAGATAAACCATTCAATGGAAGTAAAATCGTGATGGAGATCACTCATAAGGTGTAAGCGCAAAGCTAACGTTGTCTGTTACCTCGCTCCTAGCGAGCTAAATTACGCTTAAAATATCAGCAATACACGAGCGCCTTGCTCATTTGAGCAGGGTGTTTTCTTTTGTCTTACATACAGTCATGACCATGAAATTAGTCAACTACTCGGGCAGCGCGTTTATGGGCCGTGAGTAACGAAGTTGGATGCAAATGTCAGATCGTGTGCGCCTGTTAGGGCGCGGCTGGTAAGAGAGCCTTATAGGCGCATTTGAAAAACCTCCGGCTATGCCGGAGGATATTTATTTTGCTACCACAGTGACAGTCACTGCTGGAAAATATACCTCTGTTCAAAACAGTCCTGTTGTGGATCCGAAAAATACACATCGCTCCCGTTATCTGTGGCTGTATGATTACCATCACTGAGTAAAAAAAATCCCCAGGATGCAGGGGACGGAAGGTAAACTATGCTGAATCTTGTCTGTTTGTTTTAATATTTATCTATCCGTCTTGCCAACGGACAAAGAAAAAATAACACGACGCAGAACAAAAGAAAATATTATTTTCATATCTTCCGGAAGACTATGGCCTCTTCCAGATAATTACCTTATGGTTGGCATCAATCAATGATTCACTCTCGTTCTGCCTCGGAACTCTATATGGATGTACAATCATATAATGTTCTAATATTCACGAGATGTGAATAAACAAATCCACTTAAGAAACGGGGGGGTATTTAATTAATAACTAAGTGAAGCGCCCCGGAAATCTTGGAGACTAAATTCCCTGAGAAAGAGGTAAACAGGATGGCTAAAAATACTCGTTTTTCCCCCGAAGTCCGTCAACGGACAGTTCGTATGGTTCTGGAAAATCAGGGCGAATATGACTCCCAATGGGCAGCAATTTGTTCCATCGTCCCAAAGATTGGCTGTACACCGGAGACTCTGCGTGTCTGGTGTACAACCAGCATGAGTGGGATACCGGGGGCGGTGATGGTGGACTCACCACCGCTGAACGTCAGCGTCTGAAAGACGCTGGAGCGTGAAAATCGTGAACTGCGCCACAGTAACGATATCCTTCGCCAAGCTCTTATTTTGCGAAGGCGGAGTTCAACCACCCCTGGAAACTGTTGCCAGTTCATTTTCGCCAGGCAGCACGCTACCTGCTGGCAGTTCGCCGCACAGGATGCGCTCGGCAAGATGCTGAGTAACAGATTCGGAGAGACTAGTCTGCACAATTTTCATTGCATTTCCTAGCTAAAAAACGTCACAGTGATGAGCCATATAATAAGCTAAATAACAGCAAACTTACTAATTGTGAAGCAGGTGAACTCCACCCCCTAGTCAGTTCTTATCGTTGCTGGATACCCTCAAAGCAGTGTAATGCTATCCAGAATAGGCATGCTTAAGGAAGAGCTCAAGGGTAGAACCCCGACTTCGGCATCGCAGAGGATACTGTAGTGGTCAAGTAATACTGGCCACGGTTTTACAGTAAAAATGATATCTGTTCTCTGACTCTTCCGGCGTCAGCCCTCCGTTATAATGGTGAGGCCTGACGCTATTGTAATAATTCAGAATATAACTGCTGATTTGCTGCCGGGCCACGTCTTTGCCTGTGTAGCCATCGGTTGGCACCCATTCTGTTTTCAGACTGCGGAAGAAGCGTTCCATTGGACTGTTATCCCAGCAGTTTCCCCGTCGGCTGACACTTTGCTTTATCCTGTAACGCCAGAGAAGTTGTTGATATTTCAGTCCTGTATATTGACTTCCCTGGTCGCTATGGAACATGACGTCCCGCGGCTGACCACGCACCTCATACGCCATCCGCAGGGCACTGCTTATCAGGGCAGTATCGGCATTCGCTGACAGGCTCCAGCCGATAACCCTGCGGGCAAAAAGATCCATGACGACCGCCAGATAGCACCAGCGATTTCCTGCCCAGATATACGTAATATCTCCGCACCATACCCTATCTGGCTCGGGCACAGCGAACTGGCGCTCAAGCAGATTCGGCAGGCAGGTATGTTCCTGACGAGCATTTTTGTACTGATGTTTTCCGGGCTGACAACTGCTCAGGTTCAGATATTTCATCAGACGCCCGGCACGGTAACGGCTCATCGGGACGCCGTTTTGGGTCAGCATTTCAGCCAGCGTGCGCGCCCCCGCAGAGCCCCTACTTTGGTTCCACGCCCGGCGTATTTCGCTGCACAACCTGACTCGCGCCGGATTAACCGTATCGCGTCGTTTTCGCCAGTACCGGTAACTACTGCGGTGTATTTCCAGAGCAGAACAGAGGCTGACAACTGAGTGGCTGTCACTCAGTCTGGCAACTATCGTGAACCGTTCAGCGAGTCGGACATCAAGAGCGCGGTAGCCTTTTTTAATATCGTATTGTGTTCCTCCAGGCGGTGAACCTGCTTTTCCAGTTCGCGGATACGTTGCTGGTCTGGAGTAATAGGTGTGGCAAAGGGCGCAATCCCCTGACGCTCTCGCCTGAGCTGGCGCACCCAACTCTCAAGCGTGGTAGAACCGACATTCATCGCTTCACTGGCTTGTCGATATGAGTAGCCCTTATCAACAATTAGCTGTGCACATTCCAGCCTGAATTCAGGGGTGAAAGTACGTTTGGTTTTCTTGTTCATTAAGTCACCTGTTTTGTGTTGTGGTGAGGATATCACCTTTAATCAGGTGGCCAAATTTACTGTGCCACTACAAAAACATCTCTGGATTTTAGCTCATATATTATTGAGGCAATAAAAGAGAAGTTTGAACGAGACGACGCAATAGTTCAATAACTTGCTGGATACCTAAAGGATGTCTGATGTGTGCCAATAAAATACTTTATGGGGATCCTTAGTGTATCTGATGAATTTCCATCAGACATCCTAGATGGAGGAAACAGGACTATAGACGCTCTACCTTATTCTCCTGAACCTGTGTTGTTTCGCGGCGTCTTCCTGTAACGACTACTTCTGACGCTGGCGTTAAATTATTACCTGTTGAGATAACGCCGAATGAACAGAAAAATACGATGATGTCTATTGCTCCATCTTTATCCATTTCCCCCCATAACACAGTCAGTGTCAGTTCCTGTAAGGTTGAGTTCCGTCTCAGTAACATGATGTGTTGGAAAATCCTTCACCAGAGCTGCTCAAGGTGTTAATCCGTGAGTTAGCCAGGAGGAGACGATGATCTCACTACCATCCGGTACCCGTATCTGCCTCATTGCCGGGGTAGCTGATATGCGTAAATCCTTCAACGGACTGGGAAAACAGGGTCAACATGTGCTGAATTATAATCCCTTCTTCGGCCACCTGTTTATCTTCCGAGGCCGACGGGGTGACACTGTTAAAATATTCTGGGCTGATGGTCTGTGTCTTTTCACCAAGCGCCAGGAGGAAGGCAATTTATCTGGCTTGCGGTACGTGACGGCGGGGTATCCTTTACCCGCCCGCAGCTGGCAATGCTCCTTAGTAAGCTGGGCTAGCGTCAGCCAAAAACATCACGCCTTAACGCGCTGACAATGTGGTAAAAATATCATAGCCGGATTATAAAAACGGTCATGAATCAGAACTACCTCATTCGCATCGCTGACGCTGGAAAAGCTGCTGTCTGAGTAATAAGTCGTTGAAAGCATACTCTTCTTTCCCTCCTGTTTAGCGCCTGATATCCCTTTTCCATTTCTGCCCGACGCATGTCATTTTTTTATGCATTGTTCTTTTTGCGATCTAAATTGTAGTACAGCAATATAAGCTTGTACTACATTACGCACACAGCAAACGCGAACGTTATCACGCTGGTACTACAAAGTTGCCGCGTTATGCATCGATCGGGGTAAAGTAGAGAAGAACATACAGAGCACAAGGACTCTCCATGACTCTCAATAAAACCGATCGCATCGTCATTACGCTGGGTAAACAGATCGTTCACGGCAAATACGTGCCAGGCTCGCCGCTTCCGGCTGAGGCGGAGCTCTGTGAGGAGTTTGCAACCTCGCGCAACATCATCCGTGAGGTGTTCCGTTCGCTGATGGCGAAGCGGCTGATTGAAATGAAACGTTATCGCGGCGCGTTTGTGGCACCGCGTAACCAGTGGAATTACCTCGACACTGACGTACTGCAATGGGTGCTGGAAAACGACTACGACCCACGACTTATCAGTGCCATGAGCGAAGTGCGAAATCTGGTGGAACCGGCGATTGCCCGTTGGGCAGCAGAGCGCGCGACTTCCAGCGATCTGGCGCAGATTGAATCGGCGCTGAACGAGATGATTGCCAACAATCAGGACCGCGAAGCGTTTAACGAAGCGGATATTCGCTACCACGAGGCGGTGCTGCAGTCGGTACATAATCCGGTGTTACAGCAACTTAGCATTGCGATCAGTTCGCTGCAGCGGGCGGTATTTGAACGAACCTGGATGGGTGATGAGGCCAACATGCCGCAAACGCTCCAGGAACAAAAGGCGCTGTTCGATGCGATACGGCATCAGGACGGCGATGCGGCAGAGCAGGCGGCGCTTACCATGATCGCCAGCTCGACACGAAGGTTAAAGGAAATCACATGACAGCTCGCTACATCGCAATTGACTGGGGATCGACCAATCTGCGCGCCTGGCTTTATCAGGGCGACCACTGCCTGGAGAGCAGGCAATCAGAAGCAGGCGTCACGCGCCTGAACGAAAAATCTCCGGCTGCGGTGTTAGCAGAAGTGACGGCCGACTGGCGTGAAGAA
This sequence comes from Escherichia sp. WS338, assembly GCF_046486405.1. Classification (NCBI taxonomy): domain Bacteria; kingdom Pseudomonadati; phylum Pseudomonadota; class Gammaproteobacteria; order Enterobacterales; family Enterobacteriaceae; genus Escherichia; species Escherichia sp. WS338. The sequence continues at coordinate 20,420 of NZ_JBJQLL010000040.1, forward strand.
AATACGCCAGTGGTGATGGCAGGAATGGTCGGCAGCAATGTCGGCTGGAAAGTTGCGCCGTATTTATCTGTTCCTGTCCGTTTTTCGTCTATTGGCGAACAATTAACGTCGGTTGGCGACAATATCTGGATTATTCCCGGATTATGCGTTTCTCATGACGATAACCACAATGTGATGCGCGGCGAAGAAACACAATTGATCGGCGCGCGTGCTCTGGCTCCTTCCTCTCTTTATGTTATGCCCGGAACCCATTGCAAATGGGTGCAGGCCGATAGCCAGCAAATCAACGATTTTCGCACCGTAATGACCGGTGAATTACATCATTTACTGTTAAATCACTCATTGATTGGCGCAGGTTTGCCGCCGCAGGAAAACTCTGCCGATGCCTTCGCGGCTGGCCTTGAGCGTGGCCTTAATGCGCCCGCCATATTGCCGCAGCTTTTTGAAGTTCGCGCCTCGCATGTGCTGGGAACGCTTCCCCGCGAACAGGTCAGCGAATTTCTCTCTGGTTTGTTGATTGGCGCAGAGGTTGCCAGTATGCGCGACTATGTGACCCATCAACACGCCATCACCCTTGTCGCCGGAACATCGCTGACCGCGCGCTACCAGCAAGCCTTTCAGGCGATGGGTTGCGACGTGGCGGTGGTGGCGGGCGACAAGGCATTTCAGGCTGGTATAAGGAGCATCGCTCATGCAGTGGCAAACTAAACTCCCGCTGATCGCCATTTTGCGCGGCATTACGCCCGACGAGGCGCTGGTGCATGTTGGCGCGGTGATTGACGCCGGGTTCGACGCAGTTGAAATCCCGCTGAATTCCCCACAATGGGAGCAGAGCATTCCCGCCATCGTTGATGCGTATGGCGACAAGGCGTTGATTGGCGCAGGTACGGTACTGAAACCTGAACAGGTCGATGTGCTCGCCAGGATGGGCTGCCAGCTCATCGTTACGCCCAATATCCATAGTGAAGTGATCCGCCGTGCGGTGGGCTACGGCATGACCGTTTGCCCCGGCTGCGCGACGGCGACCGAAGCCTTTACCGCGCTCGACGCGGGCGCTCAGGCGCTGAAAATATTTCCGTCATCGGCTTTTGGTCCGCAATACATCAAAGCGTTAAAAGCGGTATTACCACCGGACATCGCAGTCTTTGCCGTTGGCGGCGTGACGCCAGAAAACCTGGCGCAGTGGATAGACGCAGGTTGTGCAGGGGCAGGCTTAGGCAGCGATCTCTATCGCGCCGGGCAGTCCGTAGAACGCACCGCGCAGCAGGCAGCAGCATTTGTTAAGGCGTATCGAGAGGCAGTGCAATGAAAATCACCAAAATTACCACGTATCGTTTACCTCCCCGCTGGATGTTCCTGAAAATTGAAACCGATGAAGGCGTGGTCGGCTGGGGCGAGCCCGTGATCGAAGGCCGCGCCCGTACGGTGGAAGCGGCAGTTCACGAGCTGGGTGACTATTTGATTGGTCAGGATCCATCGCGCATCAATGACTTATGGCAAGTGATGTATCGCGCCGGATTTTATCGTGGAGGTCCAATCCTGATGAGCGCCATTGCCGGGATCGACCAGGCGTTATGGGATATCAAAGGCAAAGTGCTGAATTCGCCGGTCTGGCAACTGATGGGCGGCCTGGTGCGTGACAAAATTAAAGCCTACAGTTGGGTCGGCGGCGATCGTCCGGCGAATGTTATCGACGGAATAAAAATCCTGCGCGAAATCGGTTTTGATACCTTCAAACTGAATGGTTGTGAAGAACTGGGGCTAATTGATAACTCCCGCGCGGTAGATGCGGCGGTCAACACCGTGGCACAAATTCGTGAAGCTTTTGGCAATCAGATTGAGTTTGGTCTTGATTTCCACGGTCGCGTCAGCGCGCCGATGGCGAAAGTACTGATTAAAGAACTGGAACCGTATCGCCCGCTGTTTATTGAAGAGCCGGTGCTGGCAGAACAGGCCGAATACTACCCGAAACTGGCGGCACAAACGCATATTCCACTGGCGGCGGGTGAGCGCATGTTCTCACGTTTCGATTTTAAACGTGTGCTGGAGGCGGGTGGTATTTCGATTCTGCAACCGGATCTCTCCCACGCAGGCGGTATTACCGAATGCTACAAAATTGCCGGAATGGCAGAAGCCTATGACGTGACCCTTGCGCCGCACTGTCCGCTCGGACCGATTGCACTGGCAGCTTGCCTGCATATCGACTTTGTTTCCTATAACGCCGTACTTCAGGAACAAAGTATGGGCATTCATTACAACAAAGGCGCGGAGTTACTCGACTTTGTGAAAAACAAAGAGGACTTCAGCATGGTCGGCGGCTTCTTTAAACCGCTAACGAAACCGGGCTTAGGCGTGGAAATCGACGAAGCTAAAGTTATTGAGTTCAGTAAAAATGCCCCGGACTGGCGTAATCCGCTCTGGCGTCATGAAGATAACAGCGTAGCAGAGTGGTAATTCCTGCCACGTAAGCCCCTCATCGGGCACTAAAACAGCAATACAAAAATATAACCCTCTGTAAATTACAGGGCATGGTGAGCGGCTTCGCTATGCCCAAAATCAGGAGAAAGCTCGCTATGGATATTCCCGTTAATGCAGCAAAGCCGGGGCGTCGGCGTTATCTGACGCTGGTGATGATCTTTATTACGGTGGTCATTTGTTATGTTGACCGCGCTAACCTGGCCGTGGCTGCCGCCCATATTCAGGAAGAGTTCGGCATTACCAAAGCGGAAATGGGCTATGTATTTTCGGCCTTCGCCTGGCTTTATACGCTATGTCAGATCCCCGGCGGTTGGTTTTTAGATCGCGTAGGTTCACGCGTGACTTATTTTATTGCGATATTTGGCTGGTCAGTGGCGACGTTATTCCAGGGCTTTGCCACGGGATTAATGTCATTAATTGGTCTGCGCGCGATAACCGGTATTTTCGAAGCGCCCGCTTTCCCGACCAATAACCGGATGGTGACCAGCTGGTTCCCGGAACATGAACGCGCTTCTGCCGTTGGTTTTTATACGTCTGGTCATGCGCCTATAAGGCTCTCTTACCAGCCGCGCCCTAACAGGCGCACACGATCTGACATTTGCATCCAACTTCGTTACTCACGGTCCATAAACGCGCTGCCCAGGTAGGGAATCGATAACTGCTCTCCCATTTTATCCTCTTCAAGCTGGTGCTTTATGTAATCCTGTATCTTCGCCGTGTTCTTACCCACCGTATCGACTTAGTACCCACTGCACCAGAACTCCCTGTTCCTGTATTTGAATTTCAAATCACCAAACTGCTCGTAAAGCATCAGACTGCTTTTCCCTTTCAGATATCCCATAAAGCCGGATGCGCTCATTTTGGGCGGGATCTCCACAAGCATATGGATATGATCTGCACAGCACTCAGCTTCAAGAATCCGTACGCTTTTCCACTCACACAGCTTTCTCAAAATACTGCCTGTTGCTCTACGCTTCTCTCTGTAGAACACTTGTCTTCGGTATTTTGGCGCAAAAACTATGTGATATTTACAGTTCCATCGGGGTGCGCTAGCTCTTTTCGTTCCCCATTGGGTCCCCCTTTTGATTTTTTGTTTGACACTTGCTGTTGCCATACCGCAAGGTGTTTTAACAAATCAAAAGAGGTTTTAATAACTGGCTCAAAACTGAAAGCTTTCCGGAACCCCCAGCCTGGCTGGGGAGCTGTGCACAAAAAAGCACCTCCACAAACAGGAGGTGCAATTCGATGAGTTTGTTTACATGATGTAGGTTTTATACATGACCTGTAGGATACACTTACTATGAAATGTTGCCTCTCGACAATGATTTTCACAAAAAAATGTGATTCTGATCAATTTGTTTATACGCTGTCATTTGAATAAATGACTACACAATATAGAGTACGTTTCCGGTGTTTTCGACATAATGACCAATATTTGCTTCCACTGCTTTTCCTGGAACGTGCTGTAGTCATTAAATACCGTTACGCGAGGATTGTCCAGCATTTTAATGACACTTAACTTATCTGGGACAACAAATAATTTATTATTACAATTATTGATTTTAGTATATTTTCTGTTATTAATTAAACAATGTTATTATTTACTATGTGAAAAGAGAAAAAAATACCTCTCAAAGTGATCTCAATGGCCAGAATTATCCTGAAGGAGATGAACTGATTAAAGCAAAAGACATCCAGTTTAACGAATTCCCCCCCTTCACCCCCAGAAAAACGTGGATTTGTCGTGCTCAACAAAAACTGTCCACGATGTTTCTAGCTATTCTCTTTAATGTTATTTCGTAAAATCGTCCAAAAGTGTTCAGCCGTTTTGTTCAGCCGAGTATCCATACGATAAATATAAGCCTGAATAGGCACTGCCCATTTAGCAGGCCACGGACACACAAGTCGTTTTGTGTTCAGTTCATCCGCGATTGACCAGAGAGGGAGCCAGGCAATACCAAGTCCATTGAGTGCCATATTTTTTAGTAGTTCACTCATTGAAGATACCAATATTGTGTGTCCGGCTATCCCTCCCTGTTCTGCCAAATGACGATTAACCAGTCTGCCCATATAAGAAGTTGGAGTATAGTCGAGCAAAGGAGCCTGTGAATTGGTAAGATCGAAAATCGGTTTTCCCTGTTGATCAGCAGCACATACCGGATACAACTCAGATTCAAACAGTTTTATACAACAAAATGGCGATTGCATAAACTCCTCATCTCGAAATGAAATAATAAAGTCACTCTTCCCTTCTCGTAACGTATTTACGGCCTGGACGACATCAATAGCCTCAACATGATAGATAAAGTCTCCGCCTAAGGTGGTGAGTGAGTGCAGAAGTTTAGGTAGCATGCTGAGGGATAATGAGTGCGCAGCTGCAATCTTAATATTAGGCAAATTGAATGAATTATCCCCCCCTAACTCATTCAGATTGCATTCAAGCTGTTGCACTAAACTGCGTGTCTGGGAGTGAAAAAGCCTACCCTCTTCAGTTAATTGTAAAGGAGAGGTTGTACGATCGAACAAAACAACACCTATAGCTGACTCTAACGCTTTTATTCGTCTGCTGAATGCTGGTTGTGAAAGGTTACGATCTTTTGCTGCCTGACAGAAATTGCGACAGGCTTCCAGTGTCAGGAAATCATATAACCATTTGGTCTCTATATTTTTCATTTCTATTATCCAAGTATTATCAAATTTTAGTTAGTATACCCCCCGAAAACCGGGGTAATGAATGCAGATAGCATATTTAAGTTATTCGTTTTATGCATAATCCATTCGTTTTCTGTATCTAAACCAGTTTAACACTTCTCCCAAAAGCGTTTATTTTCATCATTATGATAGGTCTTCATGCAACAATAGTATATGGTTCATGTATATTGCAAAACTACATCATGCAAGTCTTGCATTGCATTGTACATCATTGCATTTCTCATAGCCTTTAGAGACTGTTAAAAAAGGAGAAATGGTTTTTTAAGTTTATGAGCATTGATTTTCTGAGAGGTAAGTATTGTGAAAGGTTTAATCGGTGTGCTCGGTGGAATGGGGCCGGCCGCCACTGTCGACTTATTTAATAAATTTGTCACCTTTACAGCAGCACAACGAGATCAAGAACATATACCTTTAATTATTTCTTCTATCCCGGATATTCCTGACCGTACCGATGCATTAATGCATAACGGGCTCTCGCCTTTACCCGTTATGCGTGACTATATGCATAAACTGGAAGATGCAGGAGCAGAATGTATTGTTATTCCCTGTAATACCGCACACTATTGGTTTAAAGAACTAAAAGATGCTTGCCATATTGATATACTAAGTATCATAGATACTACGGTCGATGAAGTTCGCGTCTGTGGTAAAACTAGAATTGGCCTCCTGGCCACTGATGCCACGCTGTATATGGGATTATACCAGAAAGGAATTGAATCGTTAGGGTTTAACTATATCATCCCGGATGCAGATGGCCAAAAAAATGTGATGAAAAGCATTTATTCACTTAAAGCGGGAAATGTTACACATGCGCAAAAATTGATGGAAGAGCAGGCTGAAAATTTATTTTCCCGCGGAGCAGAGATCTTGATTCTTGGTTGTACGGAAATTCCCATTATTCTGTCACAAGCCGTTAAAGATCAACCTTTACGCTATATTGATTCAACCGCTTCACTCGTTCGCGCAGGAATAAAATGGTATGAAAATCGTATCGGAAAAGATCAACATTTAACTCAATAATTCTAAATCACAGCCAGAAAGTTATTTTACAAAGATTATATTTACAACGGAGAACATCATGGTTTGGCTGGAAATTATCGTTGTACTTGGCGCAATATTTTTTGGTATTCGTCAGGGAGGAATCGGCATTGGTTTATGCGGCGGTCTTGGCCTTGCGATCCTGACTCTGGGATTTGGTCTGCCTATGGGATCACCGCCAGTCGATGTGATCCTGATTATTATGACCGTAGTTGTGGCAGCTTCAGCCTTACAGGCGGCAGGTGGGATGGATTATCTGGTACGTTTAGCCAGTAATTTCATGCGACGTAACCCAAAATATATCAACATAATCGCACCGATTATCACTTGGTTAATGACCATTATGGCCGGTACCGGGTTTATTGTTTTCTCCACACTGCCGGTAATTGCTGAAGTAGCAAAAGAGTCCGGTATCCGGCCTTCCCGCACACTCGCTGGCTCAGTTGTCGCCTCACAGGTTGCAATTTCTGGCTCACCAATCAGTGCCGCAATGGCAGCTATGCTCACTATTATGGAGGTTAATGGCGTCAGTTTTATTCAGGTGATGTCGGTATGCCTTCCCACCTCTTTTGTCGCCGCGATGGTTGCTGCTTTTATCGCCTCCCGACAGGGGTGTGAATTACAAGATGACGAAGTATATCTTGAACGTCTGCAAAAAGGTCTGGTGCAAAAATACGAGAATAATAACAGCATCAAACCTGGTGCAACGCTTTCCGTCGGATTATTCATGCTGGCGACGATCGCCATTGTTATTCTTGCTGCATTCCCCCAATTGCGTCCGGGTTTTGATATCAGCAAACCGATGGAAACGCGCGATATTATTATTATTTGCATGCTCTCTGCTGCCTGCCTGATGGTAATACTGTGTAAGATGTCTACTGATGACATTATTCTGACCTCCACATTTCGTGCTGGAATGAGTTCGCTGGCAGTGATTCTTGGTATTGTAACCTTAGGTACCACCTTTATTGATGCGCATTTAACTGAGATCAAAGATATCGCTGGTGATATTTTACAAACTTATCCGATGCTTTTAGCATTAGTTCTTTTTTTTACCTGCGCTTTACTTTACTCACAGGGAGCGACTACGCCGTTAATTATTCCTCTGGCTGTAGCACTCAACATACCAACCTGGGCAATTCTTGCATCTTATGTTGCCGTTACGGGAGTATTCGTGCTTCCAACGTATCCAACATCACTCGCCGCGATGGAATTTGATACTACCGGCACAACCCGTGTGGGCAATTATTTATTAAATCACCCATTTATGCTACCCGGGTTGGGTGGTGTTATTGCAGGAGTGACATTTGGGTTTGTGATTGCACCAATGATGGTCTGATAGAATCATAATTTTCATTCTTTATGGAAGTAGTTACAGAGTTACTATTTGATAATTAGTCAGGCAGTTAATCTGCATTCAGTTACTGACTGTCAGAAGAATTCTGACAGATTGATATCACATGTTATTTCAATGATGTAAGAATTCAAATTCCGAGAGCATAGCTCCGGTTAAACAATTTGTTATTGTCACATTGTTTTCAAATAATGGAGTTAGAATATTATGTCTCGTATTGAAAGCGATTTCCTTGGTGAGCGTGAAATTCCGGATGATTGCTATTATGGTGTTCAGACACTTCGTGGAAAAGATAATTTCCATATCACTGAAATGCCAATGAGTCAGGAGCCTTTCTTCATCATTGCCTTCGGTTATG